>JASEHN010000157.1 GCA_030018715.1 Thermodesulfobacteriota bacterium
AAGCTTCGAAGAAATTGCAGACTCCCCCGCCAAAGCTTAGGAGAGATATGTGCCTTATGATTGCAAGCAATATGACTTTCCTTCTGGGCCCCTGAGATAACTGCCCATTTTAAAAATGCCAGCTCTTTGACCCTCGACTAATTTGGAGATGACTCTTAAGTCTTTAGGGTGAATCTACAAAAAGGCGGCCATAAAGGCTTTCACATCCTGGCAAATGAAGGTTTCCAGGGTCATTTCTTTATACTCCAGCAGTTCGGTCATGTCCAAATATATTTCTACGAATTCGGTCTTTTGGATTTCATGGCTTTCCCAGAATATGGCTTCGCAATTATTCTTGCCCAGAATACCCTGGTGATAATTTTTATAGGCGATCTGGCTGGAATGGGCCAGGACAGCTTCCACTTTCTTCCTGATGAAAGGACTGACATCCCGCACAACCCTCTGGCGCCCCCCCCAAAAAGAACCCCAGAGGCTATATCCAAGGAGGATGGGCTTCAGACCAGGAACAGCCCGGAGGGACTCGATACTCAAGCGCGTGCAATGCTGGTGCGTCCGGTGGCGTTCGTAGGGAGCCGGGAGATACACTTCTTCAGGGAAAATATACGTGATGATCTCCGCTAAAATTTCCTCTGCCTCCCGTCCTTTCTCTCCGGCTAACTCATCACTTCGCCTATTCAGAAAAAACCCGCCCACGGCTCCTATAACTTGCAGGGCAGATAGGGCCTCTTTTTGTCTTAAGGCAGCCATCTCATCGTCTGAAATGTTTTTATCTTTTCTTGGGCTGCCGCGGCCATCGGTTACGTAAACCGAAAAAACGCCCCTCCCTTGATGAGCCGCTTCGGCCATTGTCCCCCCCGCTCCCAGGATATCGT
Source organism: Thermodesulfobacteriota bacterium (assembly GCA_030018715.1). GTDB lineage: Bacteria > Desulfobacterota > SM23-61 > SM23-61 > SM23-61 > JAHJQK01. The sequence continues at coordinate 873 of JASEHN010000157.1, forward strand.
CGTCCGGATGAGGAGCAATGACCAAAATATTTCCTTTCTTCCCCTGGTATTCCTCCAGGAAAATTCCTTCTTGAGCTGCTATAAACTTTTCTCTCCAGGACGCTTCACCCACTTTTCTTCCCTCAACCCTTCAATGACTTAATATCATTCCGCAATGCCAACTCCGCATTCCGCACTTCATAATATGATCTTTCCCAAAACAACCGGCCGTTTAGCGCCGGTGGCTTGGGGCACATTGGCCGCCATCCCTTGGATAGTTGCGTCGGCCAAAAGGGCAAAAGCCAAAGCCTCTTTGGCGTCCCCATTCACCCCTAATTCATTTAATTTACGAACGGGAAGGGGACGAAAAAGGTTTTCAAGAAAAAACATGAGGGTTCGGTTGTGCATACCTCCGCCAGAAACAAAGATTTCATCCACGGCGAAGGTGGGGAATACAAATTCCTTTAAACTTCGATGGATGGAGGCTGCTGTGAAATAGGCCGCTGTGGCCAGCAAATCCTCAAAAGGCATTCCCTGGGCCTTACCCCACAACTCCTTCACGAATGCCTCCCCGAACGTTTCCCTTCCCGTGGATTTGGGAGGCTTTCTGCTGAAATACGGATGACTCATCAAATCCTTAAGAAGATTTTGATTGACGCTTCCTCTTCCGGCGATCTGGCCTTCCTCATCCCACTTTTTTCTTCCCCGGTATTTCAATCTTACCAAACCATCCATCACCAGGTTAGCTGGCCCTGTGTCAAAAGCCATCACCCCTTCCAGTCTTGCGGGAACGACGGTCACATTGGCGATCCCGCCAAGATTCAGCAGCGCCCGGATTTTCCCTTTTTTACGGAAAAGAACGAAATCGGCATAGGGAACCAGGGGGGCTCCTGTTCCCCCGGCGGCTATGTCCGCTGGTCGAAAATCACAGACGGTTATCACTCCAGTTTGGGCGGCAATGACTGCTCCTTCGCCGATCTGCAGGGTTGAATTCTCTCTTCCAGGAGCTCCGCTGAGATGGTAAATGGTCTGTCCGTGGGATCCGATAAAATCGATTTGGCCTGGCCTGTAACCCACACCACATAGGTGTTTCAGGGCGCAATCAGCCAGGATGGCCCCCAGGACAAAATTCATTTCACAGATTTCTTCCGTTCTGGCTGAAAAAAGCTTGAGGATCCGGTTTTTTATCCCTGTCTCAAATGGATAGGTCTGAAAAGATAAAAGATGGGCATGAGTAGTCCACCCTCTTCCCGATATTTCGGTCAGGGCAACGTCCACCCCGTCCACGGAAGTTCCGGACATTATGCCCAGGGCGATCCTGGTTTTTTTCTTCCAGATCCTTTCCAGTTTTTTCAAAGCGCTTCCCTCAAGAATCCTTTTTTCTCCTTAAGTAGCCGTTCCGCCTCTCCCGCGCTTAAACCTTTTGCTCCCATGACGATAGCCACTTTCGGCCGGTTCTTCGAAGCTTGCAACAGTTTTTTTGCCCGGTATCTGGAACAACTTAAAACAGATGTGATGATCCTTTCTGCTCTGTCCTTTAGTTTGGCTGAAACCGGCTTCACATCCACCATCAGATTGCCGTAAACTTTTCCCAGCCGGACCATTGCTCCGGTAGAAATCATATTCAGAACCATTTTTGTTGCCGTGCCAGCCTTCATTCGGGTAGAGCCGGCGATGACCTCCGGTCCCACCACAGGGTTGATGACCACATCCATCCACGGAGTAATCTTCGGTGAAGGATGGCAGGTGATAAAAATACACCGGGCTCTTTTCTTTTTTGCTTCAGTTAAGGCGGCCTGGACAAAAGTGGTTTTCCCCGATGCGCTGATTCCACAAACAACATCTTTTGCCCGCACTCTTGCGCGCCGGATAGCCTGAACACCGGCTTGAAAGTCATCCTCTGCCCTTTCTACCGACCGCCATAGGGCCCTCTTTCCCCCGGCTATGATCCCCTGTATATCAGCCGGGGAAACGCTAAAGGTCGGCGGACATTCCGCTGCGTCCAGTACTCCCAGCCTTCCGCTGGTGCCTGCTCCTACGTAAAATAACCGCCCTCCTTGGGCCAGGGCCTCCTGCACTATTTCAATAGCCCGGGCGATAGATTTTAACTGGGAGCGGATAATTAGGGCAATTTTTTGGTCTTCGCGGTTTATGATCTTCGCTATTTTTAAGGCCGAAAGACTATCGATTTTGGCGGAATTGGGATTGTCCTTTTCCGTTGGTCCAATATCTCTTTTTTTTCTTGATTTATTGACCAAGATTTTTTATCTCCTCCAAATTCCAAACTGGATATTCTTTATTCCGCAATCCGCATTCCGAAATCCGCATTCTTATTCACTCCGAACTCTCCTTTACTAATTCCTTGCCCAGGGCATAGGCTTCAGCCATGGCCGTGGGGTGCTGTAAAATATCCCCTTGGGCATCAATGTTCTGGTAAAGTAAGGACCGGTATAAAGTCGCATCCAGGGCATCATAAAAATATTTCATGGTAAGAAGGGAGCCATCAAATACCTTGCTTCCTTTAGACCCACCTACAGATAAGAAAACCCCCTTTCGCTGCGGCTTTCCAGGTGAAATAGGTTGTTTCAGTAAATACTTCTTGGCCCACATGGCCTGGCAGCGGTCAATAAAGGCCTTGGTGTGAGCGCTTACAGCGTAAAAAAAGACCGGCGACGCCAAAGCCAGGGCATCGGCCTCGATTAATCTTTCGTAGAGGGATTGCATATCATCCTTGATCGGACACTTGCCGTCCTTTTTACAGGCGTAGATTTCCAGGCAAGGTGAAATTTTCAGGTCGCGGAGAAAGACTTCTTCTACTTCCGCACCAGCTTCCCGGCACCCCCGAAGCAACTCCTTTAGGAGCAGCTCCGTGTTCCCTCCCCGGCGGGGGCTTCCATAGATTCCTAAGACTTTCATTTCTTCCTCCGGCTACCGATATTTTCATACCCACCTTAACAAACTCATTGGTTCCTGCCAAGGGAAAAACTTTTTCGATTAAAAATTTACTCTTGACAGTTTTCCCAACAGGTTATAATCTCTTTTTTAGTCTTGCCGCAAAAGGGATAAAAATGAAGGCCTTTCGGTGTTTGTTGCTGGCGATGCTGATTTTATCATGGGGATTGGGCATCAGTTGCGCCAAAAAAGTCATCCATTCCGAGGCTACCCCTTATACGATTTTCCGAACCGAACCGAAGTCAGTTGAACCCAGACCAGTGGTAAAACCCGAAGAAATAACCAAAGCTCCATCCCCGGATCAGCTGGCGGCTATGGAGCGTGAGAAGAAGCTTAAAGAAGAAGCCCTGCGGAAGGAGAAGCTTAAAGAAGAAGCCATGCGGGAGGAAGCAGCCAGGAGGGAAACCTGGGAGCGGGAGACAATCCTGGAAAAGATCAACCTGGAATCAATCTATTTTGATTTTGATCAGGCAATCATTCGCGCGGACCAAAAAGCGGTTATGATAAAGAATGCGGAACTGCTGAAAGCCAACAAGCAAGTACGGATCAGAATTGAAGGAAATTGCGACGAAAGGGGAACCGCAGAATATAACTTAGCCCTGGGACAGAAAAGAGCGGATGCGGCCAAAGACTTCCTGGAAGGTTTGGGAATTTCAAATAAGCGGATGCTGACCATCAGTTATGGTTTTGAGCGCCCGCTCGAACATGGTCATAACGAGGCTACCTGGGTCAAAAACCGCCGGGTGGACTTCGTTCCCACCCGTTAAATTAGCCACAGAGGGCGCAGAGATCACCGAGTTATAGCAAAATCTTTAGAACAAAAAACAACTTAGAACATGGATGAACGCAAAAAAACCCGAAAAATATCTTAATAGAATTTTCAGAAATTGAACCTTGATGATGTCGTAAAAAGTTCCGTTTTCGTCATTGCGAGGAGTTCCGCCAATGCGGTACGACGAAGCAATCCCGTATTTTCAAGTACTTATAAAAACGAGATTGCTTCATCCGCCTTAGGCGGACTCGCAATGATTCTTCTGCCGACTTTTTACGAGATCATCAACCTTAGTAGTACAGAGATCACAGATTTTTTAAAACCATGATTAAGAAAAAGAGAAGAATGAGTGTCAAGCGCTAAAAGTTTCTAAAGTATGGGAAAAGTGGGAAATAAAGTGTTGTCTATCAAAATAGAGAGGAGGAAAATTCTATGCCCATGACAAAAAACCAGGTTGTTACTTATTTGGCGGAGAAGGTCGGCGTCAACAAGAAGCAAGCCGCTGCCCTTCTCGACGAGCTTGCCGGCCTGGCCGCAAAAATCATCAAAAAAGGGGACAAGCTGGCCCTTCCCGGCTTCGTCACCGTTAAGGTGCAAAATCGTAAGGCCCGGATCGGCCGCAATCCCCAGACCGGCGAGCCCCTTAAGATCCCGGCTAAGAAAGTAGTCAAGGTTGTTCCGGCTGCGGCGCTAAAAGCGATTCTCGGCCCAAAGAAAAAGTAGCCACTAAATATTGTAGGGGCGCTTAAAAAATCGCCCCTACAATATTTTAACGGTATCGATCCGGTTTTTTCCTCAGTTCCTCATAAAAGTCGGCGATCATCCTCTCCAGTGAATATTCTCCTTTCCATCCCCATTCTTTTTCCGCCTGGCTGTCATCATAAGAGATTCCCTGGGCTTTGCTGTGAAAGGACATGGACAAATTATCGGGCTTATAGTCTAATACCGCCTGAGGTTGGCCGTTGTTCAATGGGCCCGTAAAAAATATATTTTCCCTTCTTCGCGCATTTCTCCAGCTATCATTCCGGCTTTTTCCCCGCTGCCGCAAAATAGATCAACCCGTTCCGGCCCCTTCATGGCAGCGCCTGTGTCCTGGTTCAGCACAAACCTCCTTAAAGGCTTTCTGCCCACTACCCTGCCGGTTTCGTCAAAGACCGGCTGCCAGGAAATGAGATAAGCCAGGGCAAAAGGAGGGAAAACTGAATGATCCGTGGCAATGGACCTGCCGGCGGTGAGCGAAAAACCAAGCGCCCCCAGGGGCCCTTCCCTCTCTTGATTATCAAGCGGAAGGGAGCGAAAAAAAATATACCTTTGATTCAGGTTAAATATTTCTTCCGTCCTTTCCGGGTGTTTTTGGAGAAACTCTCTCACCCGCTTCAGGGAAAGTTCCTGCGCCGGTATTAATCCTTGATCGACCAGGTGCCGCCCGATGCTCCGGTAAGACCGGCCATTAGACGCGGCAAACCCCGCCCGGAACATTTTTCCATCAGGCAGGCGGATTTGCCCCGAACCCTGCACATGCAGGACAAAACGTTCCCAGGCATCCTTCAACCAGGCTATTTCATAACCTTTCCCTTTTAAGATTCCCTGGCTGTCTATTTCCTTTCGGGAATAATAAGGAATTAACTGTCCTTTATCCATCCTGCCGATACGCCTTCCCTTGGCCGGCCCAGAGGAAAACCTGCTTGGTGCGGTCTCTACCAGGTCGTCCGGCCGGCGGTAGATGGGAAACTGATATTCGCCTCCCGGCTCAAGACTTCCTTCAATGATAGGCTCAAAATAGCCGGTGAGAAGGATTGCCTTCCCCTGTCTTTGCCCGGTTGTCTCCCAGAAAAGGAAGCTCTCCCGAATTTTTCTGGTGAACTCTTTTTCATCGGAACTGCTTAAAAGGATTTCTCGAAATAAAACCAATGAACGGCGGGTTTTCTCCAGTGATAAATGGTCCCTAAAAGGCCCGGGTGTGTCGTTGGAGGAATCTGCGGAAGATATTTTTTTCTCAAGATAAGCAAGACTATTCTCCACTGCTCTCTGTAAGGAGATTCTGCTGGAATCATCTGAGAGGAGCTCACCTGCTTCTTTGCCGGGCAGGGGGAAAACTTCCGAGTGCAGCGACTCCTTTGGAAAAGGCATTAGGCAGCTTAGGAATGAGAGAAAAAGAATTCCTGCAAAGAATAATTTTTTCCGCAAAAAAATCCACCTTAAAAAATATTTTCCTGACTATATCACTATTTGTTCCCACTGGCCAAGCCAAAAGCTCAAACCATGGCCTCCGAATTAAAGCTATTCAAATCCTAAATGGGCTTTTCCATTTGACTCATGTTAACTTGTTGTTTAGGAATCAATTTGTTTGAGGGTTATCGTTACCAGTGGCTTTCTCAGGCTCGGGGGCCAGGGCGCTTCGCTTGGCATCATGAGGCGCTC
>JASEHN010000158.1 GCA_030018715.1 Thermodesulfobacteriota bacterium
TCCCCCTCAGATACCATGATACCATATGTCGCTTTATTTATGCAAGGCTATATATTTTTATATACAAACAAATCGGGATCTCCTCCTCTCAGAGATAGTATATTCGCTTCTTCAATAACCCTATCAATTTTATCTTGGCCAAAGCATTTAATTAATAAATGAAACCCAGGATTGGCTCTGCGTTTTTTTGGGCAACGAACCAACAAATAATCGCTAAGTACTGAATATCCAAGGTCCTTAAAGTGTTTGAGAACTACCATTGCGGCAAAATTGCCATCAAAACGATGGATCCCAACCTTGCCAGGCCACATGGGAATATTGCATTTTGGGTCTTCTTTCTTGTACATTTCTTTCTGAATTTTCGGATATTTTATTACTATTTCTTCTTCAAAAGAATTCTTATGCAAGGTATAACTCCATATTATTGTGCCCAACACCCAGTATCAATTGCCGGGCAAGCTGGGATGACAATAAACCACGGAAGCCTGTAATGTTGGCCCGGTGATATTATATTGCCTCTCACCGGTAGCTTCTCAGCCACTGAAGGGCTTCAGCGAGTACCTCCGCCGGTTTTCTGTGATACCAGTCTTCCCCCCGACGACTTTTCCCCTGCGCTGACCAATAGCTTCCGTAAAAGTCCGAGGCCACGATCGTTATCAAGTCCCCTGCTTGGAGCCTCGCTACGGTTTGCACAGCCGGGATGATTTCGTCCGCTAAAGAAAAGCAATCGCGGATCTTAGTCGCATCCGCCTTGGCATCCATATACACACCACCCCAGCCCAGAAACAAAAACATCCGCAAGGCTCCATACACGACATAGTATTGCAGCGCATAGGAGTTCACGCCGTATCCAGAATGGGCGAGCAGGGCGTAATCGTCCACATGAGTTTCATCAACCTCACGGACGTATTGGTGTAGGTTGTATGGCCACGCGAAAATCTCCCGCGTGGCGAAGAGCCACTTACCCTGCTCCTTCAACTGCGCCGCGAGCTCTTCAGGAATTGCCGGGAAGGCCAATCCCGACTCTCGAAAAAGCTGCTTCGCTCTTTCAATGTCGGTCATCTGCATTTACCCTTCCAGCCAGGAGATCAGACATTTCCTCACAGCTATTCATGGTTCTTGATCCGCGAAATGTCGCAGGGTCTGACATTAATTGAGTGAGCCCTTATATCACTGCCCTTCCGGCATGTAAAATTGGGGCAAATCTGCTCCTGACTCTTTTACCCCGAAATCACAAATCTCTTCGCCTTGCTGCCGCCTTTTTCCAGCTATCGAATTTGCGGACATCGGGCCAATCTCCGCACTTCGTCAATACTTCTCAGATGAAAAGTATATCCAAACCTCGATTGCGAATTGAAATCTACACCTTCTGACAAAATCTTTCAACCGTCGATTTGAGGAAGAAGTTATTGCGTGAGCTAACAATGTCTGGAGCATCAAATCCTTACTTTCACAGATAAAGGCGTGGGGCATTGGGGGATGATGGGGAAGTAATATCTGCCAGTCGCCCCCCCAAAAAACATGTCGGGAATTTTTCTTGACAACACAATAAAAAGTTGTAGATTGCTTTAAGTAATGAAATAAGATAGGGCTGGATGCGGCCGTTGAAGCACTCCGCAATTGTCGTCGCCGGCGGAAATGCACCAATAATGAGCTTTGGGGATTTGCAAAACTCCTGCGCGTTGCCAATGTGATGAGACCCTATTTAGAAGCAACTATATGAGGAAAACAAAACCCTCTTATTGCCTCCTCTGTCGGCGCTGGCAGATAGGCATCGCTTTAATAAAACCTGGCCCGCAGGAGGGCCTTGGCGATAGGGTGATCCTTAATACCCTTGGCTACAAATAAAGGAAGGCTAAGCAGTATAGAATTTCTATGGCCAAGAGGGTGGGTATTTAGAGGGAGGCAACAGTATGAAACCATGCATTTGGGAAAGGTTAGCAGGAGCGAAGTTAGTTGATGGAAAAATTGTGCTTATCACCGGGGCGGCTGCCGGCATTGGCAGGGCCTGTGCTCTGATGTTTGCCAGTCAAGGAGCACGCCTGGCCATAGTGGATTTGCAGGAAGAAGGGCTGAAGGAAGTTTGCCAGGAGATCCAGGGAAAAGGCGACCAAGCCCTCCCCATCGTTGCAGATATCAGCCGACAGCGAGACATAGATCATATCTTGGGGGGTGTCACGGATGTTTATGGTGGTCTGGATATCCTGATTAACAACGCCGGCGGAGGGCTGGCCACGGATTTCTTGGCCATTACCCTCGAGGAATGGAATAGGATCATCAATTTGAACCTCACGTCTGTTTTCCTCCTTTCTCAAAGGGCAGCGGAGATCTTTCGCAAGAGAGGCGGCGGCGTGATTGTCAACCTCTCCTCACAGGCTGGTCGTTCTGTAAGCCCGACCGCTGGGGTGCATTATACGGCCTCCAAGGCCGGAGTCCTGGGTCTTACCCGCCATATGGCCAGAATCTTAGCGAAGGATCATATACGGGTGAATGCAGTCTGCCCGGGGATTATCAATTCGGAAAGACTGATGAAGAGGCTGGAGGAGAGAGGGACGAGGGAGGAAATAATAAAGACCGTACCCCTGGGCCGAATCGGAGACGTGGACGAGGTAGCGGCTTGCTGCCTTTTCTTGGCTTCGGACCTGGCTGGTTACGTAACCGGGGCAGCCCTGGATGCCAACGGGGGTAGTTTGATGATCTGAATTAGGTGAAAGGTTAAAGGGACCAGGTGTAATGATAGACGCTGAAGGGTGGAGGTGGAATGAATCTGCGGGAATTCATTGAATCAAAGGCCGAAAAAAATCCGAGCAAGCCGTTTCTTTATTTTGAGAAAGAAGTGATCTCCTACGAGGCCTTTGATCAGAAGATCAATCAGGCTGCCAATGGGTTTTTTGAGCTGGGAACTAAGAAAGGAGACCGAGTAGCTCTTATGATTTCCAACCGGCCAGAGTTTCTCTACGCCTGGTTCGGGCTGGCCAAAATCGGGGCGGTCATGGTTCCCATCAATACTGACTTTAAAGAGGCCGAGGCCGGTTATATTGTTAACCATTCGGAAGCAGTAGGCCTTATAGTCAATAAAGAATTTTTATCCATTGCCCAGGCCATCAAAAAAGCAAGCCTTACCCTGAAATGGATTGCCTGTGTTGACCAGCTAAGGGAAGACGGAGCCATCTCTTTCTCCCAATTTTTCCAAATCATGGATAAGACTCTCAAAGCTATTAGTCTGAAAGATGAAGACCTGGCTCAGATTATTTATACCTCCGGGACCACTGGTTTTCCCAAAGGAGTGATTCATGTACAAAAGGATTTTACCCTGACCGGGGAGGCTTTTACTCTTTGCGCCGGAGTTACCCCTGAAGACCGGCTAATGGCTATCCTTCCTCTTTTTCATGTTAACGCCGAATATTACAGCACCATGGGGGCCTTAGCCGGCGAAGCGAGCTTGATTTTAATCCCCAAATTCAGCGCGAGCACCTTTTGGGACCAGGCCGTCTTATATGGCGCCACTGAATTCAACTTTATCGGCGCCGTCGGGAGGATCCTCTGCGCCCGTCCGGAAGATGAGTTCCGGCCGGAGCACAAAATCAGAACGGCCTACGGAGCTCCGATCACGCCGGATGTATATGAGGCTTTCCGGCAGCGTTTCCAGGTTCAGAATGTGATTGACGGATATGGTCTGACTGAAGTCCCTCGCGTTTCCCAAAATCCGATCGGGGGAAGGGTTAAAATGAAAAGCATGGGGCTTCCGGCCAAGCACCCGGACCCAAATCTCAATTTTGCCGAAGTGAAGGTCGTAGATGAACAAGGAAGGGAATTGGGAGCGGGAGAAACCGGGGAACTGATCGTCCGCTCCCCCGTGATGATGAAGGGGTATTTCAAGGATGAGGGAAAAACCCGGGAAACCATTCGAGGCGGTTGGGTGTACACCGGGGATTATGTCTATAAGGACGAAGACGGGTATTTGTTTTTTATTGATCGCAAGAAAGACATTATCCGGCGGAAAGGGGAGAATATATCGGCCACCGAAGTTGAATTGGCGCTAATGGCCAACGAAAATATATTAGAGGCAGCCGTGCTCGCTGTACCTTCCGCCTTAGGGGAAGATGAGGTCTTAGCCTGCATCGTACCTAAAGAAAATCAGGCCATAAGCCCAGAAGAGGTCATTGACTGGTGTAAAGAGCAGATGGCCAGATTCAAGGTGCCTCGGTATGTGCAATTCCGGAGCAGCCTACCCAAAACACCAACCCAAAGGATAGCCAAGTATATTCTGAAACAAGAGACGAATCTTATTCCATCGTCTTATGACCTGGAAGCCTATAAAAAAAGGACCGGATTATAAAGAGAATAGAAAGGAGAATTGATGACTCAAGGCAGATTAAAAGACCGAATAGCCATTATAATACTAATTTGACGTCAAACATAGTGTATTAGTCGTAAGGGTGTAAGGGGTCAGGCAACGGTAATAAGGTATATTCAGCGAGATAAGAAAGTTAGGTTCGAAAATCCTTTTCGTCCAAGGATATAGCTTGTCTTTGGTTCCCCAGGGCAATTACATGATAAAGGGCGGTTGGAAAATGAACTCGAGGTTTGCGCGCCATAACTACCATATTAGCCTGAACTATTCAATACCTTAATACCGTTGCCTGACCCCATATTTGCACAGACCTTTTCCCAAAAGCCCCTCAAAAAACCATGACCCTTATGACACCGCCTGCTCCACCGGCAAGCTGCGATATCTGTGAAAAGCGCCTGCCCCCTTTTGTGACTTAGTTTGCTTTAGCCCATGGCTTCGGCTAATGGCCCCTCCGGGTTTCCACTTCCTTTGAATTCAATGTGATGTTTGCCATCCGCTCGGATGGCTTGGTTCAAAATCAGCACTGTTCCAATGTTTGTTTCAAACTGAAGCTGGCTCATAGGCCAGTACTTGTCTGTTGTGCCACTGCCAGACCATTCCCGCAAACTAACGGAAGGGGAACCGTAGGTTACGATAACCGGTATCTCCAAGAATCCAGAAATCATAATGCCTTTCCATTTTGCCATCATTCACTCTCCCTTCTGCACTTGAGTACCATTATGACCCATTGGCCCGGAGAATTCAACAGCAATATTGCTTCGCCGCCATAGCCCGCCCGCAAAAACAAAAGCCAAGCTGATGAGGGCTGGCTTTCCTTTTCCCTTTCTGAGAATTATTAGCCGCATTACAGAGTTATGACATCTGGCGTGCTTTCTCGTATACATTGGACGAAATAATTCAGTGTTTTGGGCCACAAAAGGGCAGCGTTTGTTGGGCTTGCTGGTGGCGCATTCCAAGTGTCAATTATTTTCCCATGTTTGACAGAACCAGCAAGATAAAGCACTTCGTATATTGGGCCGACAATCTCGCTTTCATTAATAGCAAAGTCATTTTGATATACAGCGCTTGGATTGGCGTCAACGAACAAACCGGCCAGATACAATAGAATAGGCGTCCAGCCATAATCGGAATAGCCCCAAACATCCATGAGTTCATAAAGAGAAAGATTTTTTTATGCTGTTTCGGTTTGAGGTTAATAACCAGTGTTGAACCGGCGTATTCATTTGTCTTTGCAAGTGCTTTCTCAATGTCCAAGTGCCAAAGATGGGGCTCGTTTCGGTCGGATGACATTTGCAGTTGCAGAAGCCAGGGTATAAAACCTTCATTGCAACCAAACAATGATACCTGCTCCACAAAACGGAATCGAATGCTACTGTTCCCAACGCGACTCTTCTGGTATCGCGCATACATCTGGCATCCTCCTGTTACGCCTAAGCCTCTTCACGATGTTGGGGCGGGCGGACTTACTTCATATGTTTACCAACCGGACTATTTAGACAGCCTGAACCTGTTGCCGTTGACCCACAATAAACGCATTTATTCCCACTGCTGCCATGTTGGTGCTTTTTATGTGGGCTGTTTAAACAGCCAGAACCATAAGCCGTAGAGCCGCAAAAAATGCAATGCTGTTCGTCACCAACATGTTCATGTTTCTTGTAGGGACTATTCAAACAACCAGAACCGTAAGGGGCACGTAAGGCAACGGTAATAAGGTCTTTCTTCTTAACCCTTTTCATCAGATTGCTTTTCATATCCTCTATTCTTCTGGCCAATTTTTTATCCTTTTCCATCAGACTCTCTATTTTAATTACTGCCTCACTAATGGTCATCGGCTCCCTTTGAAAATGTCTGGCAATGTCCTTAACTAAAGAACCCGTCAATTTCCTCGCCAAGTAGGCAACGATAGCCCGCCCATAAGCTCCCATCCGATCCCGAGCGGAGGGGGTACCGGACACCTTTTATTTTCCAACCTTTCGAATTTCCTCAAACGAAATAGGGTAGAGTAGAGAGCTGGCGTAGTGGCTAAGGCCCTATCTCCAGCTCTCCCTCATCAAACCGTGCATGCAGTTTTCCCGCACATTTGGGATGCTTCACCGCCTGAACCGTGAATCCCAGGAAATTAAAACTCTCCTCCCGGGCTTCCACCACTCTCGTCTTCTCTTCGTTCAGACGTAACCGCAATCCCGCAAGGACGATCCGAATCCCCCTCAATATCTTCTCCGTAGGCCCCGAACACAACACCACGAAATCATCCGCATACCGAATGAGTCGGGCGCCATACCTCTCCTGAATTTCTTCTTCCTTCCAGGTTCGATCCAGTACATGAAGATAGATATTGGCCAAAAGCGGTGAGATCACCCCTCCCTGCGGTGTCCCCTTGTCGTTCCCGTGGTATCTCTTCCTCCCATCCTCCCCTTCCTCCACCACCGGCGCGTTCAACCACATCTTGATCAGCCAAAGGATGTTCTTATCCACTATCCTTTCGGCCACCAAGGCCAGTAGTTTGTCGTGGGAAATGGTGTCGAAATACCTGGAGATGTCGGCGTCAATCACCTGCGTCTTTCCCTTCCGTAAATGTAAGGAAAGGTCATCCATCGCCTGATGGGCGTCTCGCTTCGGTCGGAATCCAT
>JASEHN010000159.1 GCA_030018715.1 Thermodesulfobacteriota bacterium
CATGATTAAGAAAAAGTAAAGAATATGTCAAACGTCTAAAGTGATCCAGCTGCAGACTACACTAAAGTTGAAAAAAGGAATTTCCTATACAATCAAGTTCTTTGTAAAATCCGAATTCCAAAATATTTCTGATTTGAGATTTCAGATTGAATAAAATTTTTTTTCAATCTGCAATCTACAATCTAATATCGGAAATGTAATTTTATTAATCCGCATCCGCACCTTATCTTTATTTCGTCCCGCGTTTCGCGGGATAAGGATCCTAAGCTTTTTCGCCGACTGCGCGCGGAAAAAGTGGCCCGCCTCAGGCGGGCAGCGAAAAGTCCTGAAATCCCCCCTAACCCCCCTTTGGTCCGCCTAAGGCGGGGGGGAAGGGGGGATTTATCGGCAGACATTTCCTTCTTACAAACATGTTTGTATTAATGAGGCGCTAAGCGCCTAAATTTTAATGTTAGCACTTCATAAGATCTCCAGCAATAACTTTTTGGTTTCTTCCAGTATCCCTCTCCACCCTTTTTCTGCCGGACGGAGCTTTAAGCGCTGATCCGGTGTAAACTCCCTCTTCCCCTTGCCCTGGGCCAGAACAGCCACCAGCCGCCTGGGATCCACGGGGGAGTCTTGGTCGAAGGTCAGGACAACCTTTTCTTTTTCCGTGTACACCCGCCGGATTTTTCCTTTCTTTAAAAGGAGCTTCAGATTCATCACTTCCAGCAGATTTTGCAGAATTAGGGGAAAAGGCCCGTAGCGGTCCCGCAGCTCTTCGCCGATTTCCCACACCTCTTCCTCCGTCTTGGCAGAAGAAAGGCGCCGGTAAAATACCAGCCTGTGGTTGATGTCCTCAACATAATCGCCGGGGATGGATGCCGGAATGGGCAGGTCGATCTCCGGCTCAATCTCCGCCGCCACCTCTTCTCCCTTCAATTCCTGCACGGCGTTCTCCAGAATCTGCAGGTACATGTCAAAACCCACGGCGGTAATGTGGCCGGATTGAACGTCTCCCAACAGGGCTCCGGCTCCGCGGATCTCCAGGTCATGTATGGCCAGTTTCAGGGCGGAGCCCAACTCGGTTACTTCCTGGAGCGCCTCCAGCCGTTTACGGGCATCTGATTTTAGCGTGGAAAGGCCGGGAACCAGAAGATAGGCGTAGGCCCTTTCTTTCGACCGGCCCACCCGCCCCCGGAGCTGATACATCTGGGCCAATCCTAATTTATCCGCCCGGTTGATGATGATGGTATTGGCCGAGGGGAAGTCCAGGCCGGATTCGATAATGGTGGTGGTCAGCAGCAGATCGACCTCTTTCTTGACAAAGGCCAGCATGACCCGTTCCAGTTCCCGTTCGGCCATCTGTCCATGAGCAATGGCCAAACGAGCTTCCGGAAGCAATCTCCGCAGGAGTTTTTCCATGGCTAGGATGGACTGCACCCGGTTATGGACGAAGAAGACCTGCCCACCCCGGCGTAGTTCGCGGCGAATGGCGTCGCGGATGACCTCTTCGTCGAACTCGGTGACATAGGTGCGGATGGTCAGCCGATCTTCCGGCGGGGTTTCGATTACGGATAGGTCGCGAATGCCCCCGAGAGACATCTGCAGGGTCCGGGGAATGGGGGTAGCGGTCAGGGTAAGGGCGTCCACGTTGGAGCGCAAATATTTTAACTTTTCTTTATGCTTTACGCCGAAGCGGTGCTCTTCGTCCACGACCAGCAAACCTAAGTCTCTGAAGATAACATCCCGCTGCAGCAGGCGATGAGTGCCGATGACCAAGTCCACTTTTCCCCTGGCCAGGTCTTCTAAAACCTTCTTCTGTTCAGCCCGGGACCGAAACCTGCTGAGCATTTCTATGCGGAAAGGATAGGGGGTAAAGCGGCCGGAGAAGGTTTGATAGTGCTGCTGCGCCAGAACGGTGGTGGGAACCAGCACGGCCACCTGCTTCCCATCCATCATAGCCCTGAAAGCGGCCCGCAGGGCCACCTCGGTCTTGCCGAAGCCGACGTCCCCGCAGACCAAACGGTCCATGGGCTTCTCACTGTCCATGTCAGCCTGGACATCGGCAATGGCCTGCAACTGGTCCGGCGTCTCCTCGTATTCGAAGGAAGACTCGAACTCCCGAAGAAATTCACCAGCGGGAGCAAAGGCATGCCCTTTCACAACAGTCCGGGCGGCATAGAGGTTTACGAGCTCTTCGGCCAGTTCCCTCAGGAAGTGTTTGACCCGTTTCTTGGCTTTCTCCCAGGAAGCGCCGCCGAGTTTATCCATCCGCGGGCCATCGTCCCCGCCCCCCACGTATTTATGCATCAGGTTCAGACGGTACACGGGAAGATAAAGCTTGTCGCCTCCCTGGTATTCGATGAGGAGGAAATCATGCTCCTCTTCTCCCAGGGTGAGCTTCAACAGGCCCCGATAAACGCCGATGCCGTGATCCATATGGACGACATAGTCATCCACTTTCAGCTCGCTGAATGCGGCCAGGGCATGGTCCTTCCGGGAAACAGCCGGGCGTTTCCTCGGGCGTTTGTCGCCAAAAAGCTCGCTCTCCGCAATGACCATCAACCCGGCCCGGGAAAAGACAAATCCCCGCGAGAGGTCTCCGATCAAAAGAGTAACATCCCGTCCGGCAGAATCGGCGGGAATCCACGTGGAAAACGGTTTCCTTAGTATCTGTATGCTTAAAGCATGCCTTTCGAGCATCTCTTCCAGCCGCTGGGCAGAGCGCACGCTGGAACAGGTCAAAAGCGCGGTTATTCCTTTTTCTGCTGCGGAGCGAATGCGCTTTGCTAAAAGGTGCAAGAGCCCTTCTTCGGATTTGGAAGAAAGGAGTTCGGAGCGCAAACGTTCATTCGATTCCGTCTCCAAATGCTGCCACCCGGCCGCGCTGGATTCTTTCCACACCTGTAAAATCTGAAAGGCCACCCGGGAGAAGGCTCCACTCAGCCCGGCAAACTCTTCCGCTGGTAGAAAAAGCTGTTCCGGGTTAGGCCAGAACTCTCCCCGGTCAGAGGCATGCTGCCAGGCTTCTTTAGCCTCTTCCCAGAAACGAGCCAAACCTTCCTCCAGCTCGGGTGGTTCTTCGAGAAAAATGACGGTTTGGGGGGGGAGGTAATCGAAGAAGGTTTCCAGCGCTGAATAAAAAAAGGGCTGGAAAAATTCAACGGATGGAAAAGGGATGCCCTGCTTAAACTTTTCCCGAAGGTTCTCCGCCGATTCCCGCAGCCCAGGGTCGTCGGGCAGTGCGGCGGAAAGCTTTTCAACCGCCTGATCGATAAATTCCCGGAAGAATAAAACTTCTTTGACCGGCAGGATCAGGGCTTGCTCTAAGGTCTGGGAAGAACGCTGGCTATCCGGGTCAAAGGCCCGAACTGATTCTACGTAATCCCCGGAAAATTCCACCCGCAGGGGAAAAGAGGCAGAGGGAGAGAAGAAATCCACCAGGTGCCCGCGTACGGCAAACTCACCCCATTCTGTGACCAGGCTGACGCGGGCATAACCCAGGCCTTCCAGCCTATGAATCAGTTCTTCCCGGAGGAACTCCTGGCCGGAGGATATGGCGAACCCGAAGCGGCGGAGAACCTCCCGGGGGGGAACTCTAAGAAGCACTGCGGCTAAAGAGGCTACCACGATACCAGGCGTGGAGCCGGAAATAAGGTCATGCCGCACTTTCCATCGTTGTCCCATTACTTCGGAGGGCGGTGAGATTTTTTCGAAAGGTTTGAAGTCCCAGGCCGGGTAAAGGAGCACGGTTTGCTCCTGGCCGGTAAAGAAGAGAAGTTCCTTAAATAATCGTTCGGCCTTTTCCTCGTCGGCAGTCAAGACCAGGATAGGACTCGCCGCCCTGAGGGAAACCCGGGAGAGAACGTAGGCAGGGGAAGAGCCTTTCAGCCCATGAATCCGAAAAAGTGGTTTTCTTTGGGCGATGGATTCTAAAATCGGGTGGAAAAGGTAATTTTTATCGATCCCCGGGTTCATGGAAATCCTCTCCATAAAGAAATCTTTGACGCTCCTTTGCTATGCTGCCGGATTCGCAAATTACCCGAACGGCAGATCTGGAAGCCACTGGGCAAGCCACTGGTGCAGGAGAGGAAAAGAGTTGGTCAGCAAAAGGATTCCAATGATGATCAAAAGGATCCCGCCTACTTTGGTAAGTATCCCCAGGTAGCTACGGGTTTTTTGAAAAGTACTGAGGAAGGTATTCAGGGCCAGAGAACAGGCGAAGAAAGGAAGTCCCAGTCCCAGGGAATAGAAAAGCAGAAGCAATATCCCCATTCTCATGTCTTCGGCAGTACTGGCATAAAGCAGGATAGAGGCCAGGATAGGACCGACACAAGGGGTCCAGCCGGCCGCAAAGGCCACGCCGACCAGAAATGAACCCAGGTAACCCAGGGGCTTGGTTTGCAGGTGAAACCTTTTCTCGCGCTGCAGGAAAGCGAAAGAGAAGAATCCGCTGATTAAAAGTCCAAAAATAATGACCAGGATTCCCCCTGCGATCCGGAGGATGTCCTTGTGGACAGCCAATAATTGGCCGATAAACGAAGCCGAGGCCCCCAGCATGGTGAAAAGAACGCTGAATCCTAAGATGAAAAGCAGGGAATGACTGAGGATAATCCTGCGCAGTTTCCTTTGCGGGTGATCGGCAGTGAGCTCTTCGAAGGAGAGGCCGGTGATGAATACCAAATAGGAAGGCACCAAAGGCAAAACGCAGGGGGAGAGGAAGGACAGCAGCCCGCCGGTAAAAGCAAGAAAGAAGGAAAGTTCCTGGGTCCCGCTCATGGAGAAACTCCTTTCTTCTTTTCATAGGGGCTCTCGCGCTGGCTGATCTCCACGGGTGTTTCTCCCCGCACCTTGGGCATCGAGCCTCTGAGCAGCCAGTGATTCTTAAGGCCCTGAATCAATTTTTCCGCCTCTTCCACACTCTCGTGCGTCGTTGTCAGCAAACCGGGAATCTCCGGGGCGGCCTTTTTTACATTCCCCGTGATAACCTTCGCGTCTTTGGTTATGTCTTTCACATTTTCAGCGATCGCCGGAGCATCCCCTGTGGCCTTCTGCACGTGTTCCATGACTTTCGGCAAGTCCGCCGAAGCCTTTTTTACATCCTCAATGATCTTGGGAATCTCTTTTAAGGTCCGGTCCACCTCAGCCGTCACTTTGGGCAAGTCCCTGGAAAAATTGGAGGCGTTCTTAGTGATCTCATCCACGTTGGCCGCGGAACGACTGATGGATTCAAGCGCAGCGGTTATTTCGGCGTGCATCCTCTGGTCCTGGAGGATCGCCCCCACGTTTCCCTGGCCATTTTTTAGCTGGGCGGTGATGAATTCCACATTTTTGAGCAAAGTGAAAAGTTCTCCCTGCGGTTTGTTCAGTTTTTCCGTTACCGACTTCAAGTTATCCAGGGCTTCATCCACTTTCTTGAGGGGAGCCTTGACGTCGATCTCCTTCAAGATGTCCATTAGCTCCTTGGGCTCCTGGGAGGCGAGGGTTCCCCCCACGGGAAGAAGGGGCTGTTCTGGCGACCCGACGGTTACCTCCACGGTTTTCCCGCCGAGAAGGCCGCTAATTATGGTGGCCTGGGAATCTTTACGGATATAATCCTTGTAGGTCTCCAGAATCTCCAGAGTCAATGCCACTTTACTCTGGGGGTTGAGGCTGAGCGATTTCACATTGCCTACCTCCATCCCGGAAATCGTCACCCCTGTACCTGGCTTTAGGCCATGCACCCGGTTGAACACCACGGAGTAATGGTAGCGCTTTTCGAACCACTTCTGACCCCTGGCGATGAAGACCAGAGTCGCGACGACAAGGGCCAGCGCCAGAATAACAAAGATGCCTACGTAGCGGTCAAAATGTTTGATGCGAAAATACATCTGCATGGCGCCTTCTCCTCAATTCATCAGGTCAAGGAACCCGATTGTTTCATTTTATTTAGGCTATCCTGCATCTCCCGGGCTGGGCCCTCGGCCACAATCCGCCCGCTCTCCAAGAGACCGATGCGATGAGCGATGGTGAAGGCGGAAAGCCATTCGCTGGTGGCTACCAAAAGGCTGGCCCGGGCTTGCTCTCGATACTTCTTTAAAACTCCGAAGGCCAGGCGGTCGGCTTCTGCTCCCAGACCTGAGGCCGGTTCATCCAGAAAAAGGAGTTCAGGTTCCAGTACCAGGGCTCTGGCTAAAGCCACCCGCTTGCGCATTCCCAGGCTTAGCTGGGCGGGAATGGAGCGGTCATACTGGCGGTCCACTTCGAAAAAAGCCATTTTTTCCGCAACCCGGGCCTTAACCTCAGACTCTTTTATGCCGGTGTGGTAGCGCAAAGGCAGGGCGACATTATCGTAGATGGACATATTACTGATCAGGGCGGCGTCCTGGAAAACAAAGCCCATCTTAACCCGGATGGCCTGTAAAGCTTCTCTGGAGGCCGTGGCCAGGTTGATTCCTTCGATCTCCACATTCCCCCTTGCCGGCGAGAGAAGCCCGCTGAAGAGTTTCAGCAGCACCGACTTTCCACTCCCGCTGGCTCCCAGAACTACGTAAATTTCGCCGCGGCGCAGGCTGAAGTTCAGATTCTGGAAGATTTGCCTTCCGTCAAGGCTAAAATCAAGGTCGCGGGCTTCAAGGACAATGTTCATAAATTAGCCACAGAGGGCACAGAGATCACAGAGTTTTAAAAACGCTGATTAAGGATAAATAAAGAATACGCGTTAAGCGCCCAAAATTAATGAAGATGCTAAAAGGTGCCAAAAAGGAATTTCCTATACTATTAAATTACAATCGTAAGGCGCAAGGCACAAAGGATGAATTGCTTTAATAACTTTAGTCCGCCTTAGGCGGATCACTTTAGGCACTCTCGGCATTTTTTTGGTTGCGGCTATGCCGCGCTGTGATCTCTGTACTACTAACATTGATGATCTCGTAAAAAGTCGGCAAAGCCGTCACTCCTGCGAAAGCAGGAGTCCAGAACTGCTTGAATTTACTGGATT
>JASEHN010000160.1 GCA_030018715.1 Thermodesulfobacteriota bacterium
TACCACAAGATATTATTTACGGATAAACTCTAAATATTTTTAAATCATTTAAAAGAAGTTATATCCGCGTTTATCTGCGTCAATCTGCGTCCCCAAATATTTTTACTGCGAGCTATTTATTCCGCAATCCCCATTCCCCATTCTGGAATGTGCAATCAGAAGTCCATCTCGGCAATTTTTTTTAGGCCCAGGCGCATGGGAATGATCACGGCCGCGCCCATCAATACAGCCACAGCCGTAAAAGAGAGGGCAATGCCAGCCCAATCCGATATCGAAAGGGCCCGCTGATGAAATGCGCCCATAAAAATCGTATAGACCGGCCAGGCTTCCAAAACGACTACCGCCCCTACATAAATCATACTGAAAATCATGTAAAAAATCCCCCCGAATCCCGAGACTATTTGGGCGGCGTTTTCCACCCGGAAACGGGGATAAATTGCCCCCAGGCCCACTCCCAGGCCAACTATCCCAAAGGTCATAAAGAAGATGGTCACCGCAGAAAGGACCATCATGAAGGGGGTAACCTGGAGAAAACAGTTAGACAGATAAATCAAAACTTCGGCAAAAATTAGCAGAGGGACGAGGCTTGACCAGAATTTACTCCAGAGAAAGCTCTGCATGGATACCGGCGAAGCGCGGATGATCCAGAAGGAAAATCCTTCCTGGCTCACGGCCGGAAAGGCGAATCGGCCAGCTATTGCCGATAAGACAAACCCGGCCAGGCCCATGTTGAGGAAAGAGATTAAGTTTGTAAGAAAAAAAGTGGGCATGGGGGATTTATCCAGGGGAAGGACGCTAAAGTTGTAAAGGTAAACCACTACCAGGGCTGTGAGCAGGATAAGTTGAGACCACTGGGTAGTATCCCGGAAAAAACTCTTAAAGTCCTTAATCGTAAGAGCTCTTATCCGGGAATTCAACGGGCGGCTCATACTGCGCAAGACTCGATTGATCAGGGGGGTTTGGGTGAAACGGGCTCTGCGGGCTTCCTGGGATTTGCTCCATCCATCGAAAAACAGTGCCCGGGAAGCCCAGTTTCCCAAAACAACTGTTGCCCCGGCTGTGGACCAGAGCAGCCCTAAGAAAAAAATGCTGTCAGCTCGTTCTCCTAAATAATAAGGGAGCAGCGCCTCGGAGACCCAGAAACTGGGGAGGAGGGGCCAGGAAGGGGTGTTCAGGGCAGTGAAATATTCTACCAGGCCAGCGAAGGAATCGGGGTTGACCAAACGTTCCGGCTGCAAGAACCGCAAAAGAAAATACAGGGCAATGACTAAAAAAATGGAAAGAAGGAAGAGGACTTCTTTGGTCCGGCGGGCCGGGAAAGTATTCACTAAGGCCATGGATAACAATGTCCCTAATGCTGCCGGAATGATTAAAAAGGGAATGAAAGCACCGATGAAAATCAGGTAGTAACCGAGGGAAGAACTGTACACCCAGGCATAGGCGAAGAAGACCGGCAGCCCGAAAAGAATTACCATCCAGGAGCTGTGGAACATGGTTTCCGTCAGTCTGGCATAATAGAGACTATCAAGGGAAACAGGGCGAGAAAGGACCAGGTTTAAATCCTCAGCAAGGAAAAAAGTGGAAAGGGCAGAGATTACGTTGCTGAAGAGCAGGACGGAAAAAAAGGTGAGAAGGGTCATGGACATGAGTCTTACGGCCAGAAGGTTCCCGAAAAGCTCCACGCTGCGGAAATAAACCAGAACCCGCTGAAAAACAAAAAACATCAAGAACCAGAACCCAAGGGCCAGGCAAGCCAAGATCAATGGTTTCAGGAGGGAACGTTTGTCGGGGCGGCGCAGGCGGTTTTGCAGGGCGGTGATTTTGGGCTGAAGCAGGGTCATCCATGCTTTCATCGGAATTCTCGTCTATCGTGATTGTATAGGAAATTCCTTTTTGGCGCCTTTTAGCATCATCATTAATTTTGGGCGCTTAACGCGTATTCTTTATTTATCCTTAATTAGCGTTTTTGAAACTCGGTGATCTCTGTGCCCTCTGTGGCTAATTTAGCGATTCATTAACGCGCGGCTTCCGGAAATTCGCGCACTCCCTCTTCCTCCGTCAACTTAAGAAAGAGGGGCTCCAGCCGTTCATCGGTTGCCCTTGCTTGTTCCCGCAGCTCCTGCATGGTGCCGAGGGCAATAACTCTGCCTTCGTTGATGATTCCGATGCGCTGGCACACCTCTTCGGCCAACTCCAGGGTATGCGTGGACATAAAAATCGTTACCCCTGATTTGGCCAGATCTTTAAATAGGCCCTTCACCAGTTTGGCGCCTTTCGGGTCCAACCCCACCATCGGCTCATCGACGATGAGAACTTTGGGACGGTGCAGTAAAGCAGCGGCAATGACCAACCGCTGGCGCATTCCATGGGAATAGCTTTCAATCAATTCCTGGCTCCAGGATAGAAGGTCATAAAAATTCAAAAGCTCGTCAATCCGTCTCTCTCTTTTATCGCCGGAATCGAGAGCATGCAGGTCGGCGATGAATTCCAGAAACTCCCGGCCGGTTAGTTTTTCGTAAAGATACGGCTGGTCCGGGATGAAGCCTAAAATGGACTTCGCTTCCTCTGGCTGCTGGAAGACATCTTTTCCGTCGAGGAGCACCTGCCCGGAAGTCGGTTTCATCAAGCCAGCCATCATGCGGATGGTGGTGGTTTTGCCGGCGCCGTTCGGACCTAAAAATCCGAAGACTTCCCCAGGCGGAATATGCAACGTTACGTCCCGGACTGCCTGGAACTTCCCAAAACTCTTGCAAAGCCGGAAAAGCTCTATCACCGCACCTCCAGTATCTCAACCTTCAAGCGGCCGATGACTTTGACGATATCCATTTGTTGATCCAGGTCGCCCTCAACCAGGCGGATATGCGTGGCGTCCGCCGGAACCTGGTTAAGGAGGGGGTCTACGGAAATCCATGAACCCAGGTGCACTTTAGCCCAGGCATGGTAGAAAAAATTTCCCTCTTGGTAAATGATGCCGGCCTGTATTTCCGCAGGAATCCCCAGGGCCCGGGCCAAGGCCGTAAATAAAACCGCGTGTTCATTACAGTCTCCGGCCTTCTGGCGAAGAACTTCGACTGCACTGGGGATGCTTACCACCGGACGTTTTTCCAGTTCCCCGTAGACCCATGCGGCAAGCCGTCGCACTTTTTCAGCGGGATCCTCAACCCCTTTTACAATGGCTGCGGCCTGGCGCTTAATCTCCGGGTCGTCGCTCTGGATGAAAGGAGTTGGACGCAAAGCCATCTGAAATTCTTCAGGTGAAATGGTTTTGTATTCAGAAGGCGGCGGCGGGAACTTTTCCTTCCGGACAACCACCTCGTTTCCCTGGCGGAGTTGACGGTCTCCTTCGATTTTCAGGCCGCCCAGGGCAGAGGATAAAAGTTTCGCTCGCAGGTAATATGCCTCCCGCGGGTTTTCAATCTGGCGATTCACCGGAATGGCGGTGAGGGCGATCAAGTCAACAATCTTTGCCGGGTTCCAATTTTTGTGCATGGCCGCATCTTTACTTTCCCGGATTAACATAAAGCCAAGGGGACTCTCCTCTTTCCAGATTTCTCCCTGGCCATCCATCCATGATTTGACCACTATTCCCCGAAACTCTTCTGTCACCCGGTACAAAACCCTCTCATCTCCGCCGATGTTTAAACGCTCCACGCCCTCAACTTCAGCCGTCATCATGGCCGTGCTGAGGGTTGCAGGATCAAAAGCTGGAATAAGGTATTTCTTCCCAACGTCCAAACCCTGAGAAAGAAAGTAGGGCTTGGCCTGGCTCAGGATGTACGGAGCTTCTTTTAAGAAAATTTCCTGTTTCCGTTCCTTTCCTCCCGAATGCACCTGGAAGGTAAGCTGCTTGCCCGTTCCGGGTGGCCGGTCCTCAATACGGCCAGCCAGCCGAAATTGGAGCAACCCAGACTTCAAAGAAAATGAAAATGAATTTAGAGTTAGGTCCGGATGCAAATGGTAATTTAGAGTCTGCTCAATATTCTGGGGGATGCCCAGGACGCTTAACTTCAACCAAACCTTTTCTCCCACGGAAACTTTTTCCGCTTGTTGCTCCTGGGCTGTCACGGCATATCCGATCTTTTCCCCTTTCCAGTAGATTCCCCACCAGTTTTCCCCGACTTTCATCCTCTCCCTGGCCAGGACCGGGGTGATTTTTATTGCTGCGGGCTTGAGAAAGGTTTTTTCCACCAGCAGACCCATCATCGCCAGCCAGGAAAGGACGATGGTCATTTGCCAGATGAGACCCCTCCGATAGGTCAGTATTTTCCCCCATCTACCCCAGGACCGACTCATCCCGACTCCTATAATACCTTACTGGCTGGATAGTAAGAATTAAATTGAAAATAGCCTTCAAATCTCCCCAATCCCATTCTTTAAAATTCCCAACTCCCCACTTACTCTTTAATCTTTTCTGGTTTTCGGCATCCCGAGGTGGGGCGCCAGAGGAGGGATGAGGTCGCGTAAATCCCCGCTGTGGATGGAAAAAGTTGTCAGGGATTCCACTCGCGGGGAAAGAGGGTTGAAGGCGATGGAGAGACCGGACATCTGGAACATGTCAATGTCTCCGGTGCTGTCGCCGACAGCCAGAACTTCTTCGTTACGGGCGTTGAATTGGCGCTTTGCATCCTGAACCCATTCTCCTTTACGGTCGTAATGGACGTTGATTTTGATTTCTCCTGTTAAGCAACCGTCAGCCACGCGAAGCTCATTGGCAACAGTATAATCGAACCCATATTTCTTCCCCACCCAATCCGCCAGAAGTGAAAGACCCGAGGAGATAATTCCCAACTTCATCCCCCGGGAACGAAGGTATTCCAGAAGGTCCTCTACGCCATCATGGAAGGGAATTTCTTTCAGGATCCGTTCCAGGTCCGCAACCTTCATCCCCTTCCAAATTTCAGCGTCGAGCTGGCAGAAACGTTCGTAAGTAATTTTTCCCTGCAAGAATGCTTCCTGGAATTTATCGGCATATCCTTCCCAGACCCCCAACCTTCTGTGGAGGTACTCCCAGGCACTCCGCTCTTTGGTCAGGGTACCATCCAGATCAAAAAGAGCTAATTTAAAAGATCGCCCTTCATTCATTTTTAAACCAGCCTTTCTCAGGATTCAACATTTCGTTGGCTTCCGTAAAAACCTTAAATTTCTTTTTGGAATATCTTGGCGAGAAGAGTTTAAAAGTCGATTATTTAAGGGGTTGGAGGGCAGAACAAGCCGTCACATTTCTGATTTGAAGTCTTCGGGTTTCAGTTTATCGAAGAGGTCGTCAATCCATTTATCCGAAGTTTCCTTTTGCGTCTTTGGTTCCATATGGCCGGCGGATTCCAGCACTTTTTCGGCGACAAAGATAGGCGCTTTGGCCCTAAGGGCCAGGGCGATGGCATCACTCGGTCTTGAATCGATTTCCACCACCCGTCCATCCACTTCCAGCGAGATGATGGCGTAAAAAGTGTTGGAGCGAAGATCATTCACGGTAATCTTGCGTACGATGCCGTCCATCCCTTCAATTATGTTTTTTATCAGGTCATGGGTCATGGGTCGGGGAGTCCAGGTGTGTTCGATTCCCATGGTGATGGCATTCGCTTCGAAGAGCCCCACCCAAATGGGTAAGGTTCTCCCCGTTGCTTCATCCTTTAAGACGACGATGGATTGATTCGTCTCCGAATCAAAAAATAACCCTTGAACTTTCATCTCCACCATGGTCTCCCCCTTTGCCTGGATAACTCACGGCCTTTTAGGACTTATTATAAGAGGGCCATAAGTAAAAAGCCAGTTTTTTCTTGATCAGCTTTTTCCTATCGCTACTACTTCCTCCAGGAGGGCGTGCAGGATGAGGCTGGCCGACCCTTTCAGGATCCAGTCGGAAATATAGCGGGTGAGCTGGGTCTCCTCCAGGTTAACTTCCACAATGGCCGCTCCGGCCCTCTTGGCAATTGCCGGCAAATCGCAGGCTGGCGATACCACAGCGGATGTTCCGATTACTAACATTAGTCCGCAGCTGCCCGCTTCCTCCCTGGCTTCCAGGTGCGCTCCCCAGGGAATCGGTTCACCGAAAAACACAATATTAGGTTTCAGCACGCCGTTGCAGGAACAGCGCGGCGGAAGAGTGTCCAGTTTGACTTCCTGGCGCTCGTACATGCGGCTGCAAATCATGCAGATCAGTTTTTGGCCGCTGCCGTGAAACTCGACTACTCGTTTGCTGCCGGCAGCCTGGTGCAGGTTATCAATATTTTGGGTAACGACCGAGTGGAGATAGCCCATCTCTTCAAGTTTAGCCAGGGAAATATGAGCGGGATTCGGTTTGGATTTTTCCAGCAGGCTGCCCATTTCTTTGAGCATGGCCCAAACTTTTTTAGGATTGGCGGAAAAGGCTTCGATGGTGGCGTATTCCATGGGATCAAACTTTTCCCAAATTCCTGCAGGGCCGCGAAAATCAGGAATTCCGCTTTCCACGGAAATCCCGGCTCCGGTTAAGGCCACCACTTTTTTGGCTTGCTGGATGGCCCGGGCAGTTTTTTTGATCAGGTCCTTGTCCACACCCATTACCTTTCTATCCCTGAAAATGTTGGATTTTTCCGAAAATTCTACCAGAATTAAATATTTTGGCAAGGATAAACGAG
Source organism: Thermodesulfobacteriota bacterium (assembly GCA_030018715.1). Classification (GTDB taxonomy): domain Bacteria; phylum Desulfobacterota; class SM23-61; order SM23-61; family SM23-61; genus JAHJQK01. Next base: position 6,618 of record JASEHN010000160.1, read on the forward strand.
AAGTGAAGAGTTCATAGTTCGGAGTTGGGAGTTCGGAGTATTGAATCTTTAAATTCCAAACGCTGAACTTATTACTCTGAACCATTTTTTATTGAATCGGAAAGCCGCGGTGATAGGTTGACAATGCCTTCGTAAATAAACGGGGTCGAACCAAAGTACTATTAGGCACTTACTGCGCAACTATATCAAACGGCATAAATTATGACAATTTAATATAGGGCGCGTAGTATAGGATATTCTGTATTTATTGAGGCTCTTGCAAAAGTCCTAAACACCGTCATTCCCGCCCCGCA
>JASEHN010000161.1 GCA_030018715.1 Thermodesulfobacteriota bacterium
TAGACGTTTGACACTTATTCTTTATTTTTTCTTAATCATGGTTTTAAAACTCTGTAATCTCTGTGTCCTCTGTGGCTAATTTAAATTACTGTGGAGATTCCACCTCTCCCCTTGTCCTTAGCCTGACCGCCGAAACCCAAAACATAAAAGCCTGCGAAAGGATAAAAACCCCTCCGCAGGCTTTATATCGGGACCTTTTGACAATCTTCCTTCACAATTCCCTCCGGAAATTTAAAAAGGGTTGTTTGGGCTGGAGGAAGGAATAAATTTATAAGATGAATATTAACAGGCCAGGAAATGATGTCAAGTGATATTTTTGGCGGCCAAGGCAGGATGGCCCTGCCGCTTGCGAACCTGAATTCTTTGATAGGCATACACCAGGGCTAAAATGCCCAGGCCGGCCATATCGGACCTCAGTCCCGGGGTAATGCACATTGTGGATCCTCCAAGGATGGCCAGGCGCATGAAAAGGTTCAGCGGCCCCGATAGATACCCCATGGTGGCGCACCCGATCATGGATACGCCGATGGTGGCGGTGATAAAAGAAAAGATAATCGTTTCTGTGGGACCCAACAAAAGAAGGGAGGTATTGTAGATAAAAATGAAAGGGATCATGTATTCCACCAGAGCCAGCCTCATGGCGATCCAGGCTGTTTTGACCCAATCAGACTGGGCGATTCCCGCTCCCACATAAACGGCCGCGCAAACCGGTGGCGTAATCGCCGAGAGGACTGCAAAATAAAAGATGAACATATGGACGGCGATGGCCTCAAATCCCATCATTTTCAAGGAAGGCGCGATAACCGCTGCCGCCAAAAGATAGGCGGCCGTAGTGGGCACGCCCATTCCTAAGATCAAGGTCACCGCCGCAGCCAGTATTAAAGCTAAAAATTCATTCTGGCCGGCCACAGAAAGAATAAATTCAGACAACTTCACCCCGATGCCGGTAATGTTGATCAAAGAGATGATGATGTTGGCGCAGACCAGTAGGGGGACCACCTTGATCATGGAACGTCCGGCATCATCCATGCCCTTAAGGAGGCGGATCCAGCGCATTTTGACCTCGGCAGCATGGAATGTGGAAAAAAGGAATAAGATAACAGCGGCCAAGATCGCCCAGAAGGCCGATGTCTCTGGGGTATAACCCTGCAGGAGAAAGCCCAGGAGGATGAAAATCGGCACAAACAAAGGCACCGAACGGGAAGGCCGCATGATCTCCCGGAAAGGCTTAACATCCGCTACGGGAACCCGCCCTAAGTTGCGTTTGACGCTTTCAAAATGAATGGCGCTGAAGCAGCCCAGGTAATAAAGGTAAGCCGGGATGGCGGCGCAAAGCGCCACTTGGAGGTAAGAAATCTCCAGGATCTCGGCCATGATGAAAGCCCCCGCTCCCATGATGGGGGGGGTGATCTGCCCGCCGGTCGAGGCTGTGGACTCCACGGCTGCGGCAAACTCATTTCCATATTTAAGGCGCTTCATCATGGGGATGGTAAATGTTCCGGTTGTGGCCACATTGGCCACGGCACTACCTGAAATCATCCCAAAAAAACCGCTGGCCACGACAGCAACCTTGGCTGCTCCCCCAAAAAAGCGTCCGGTGGACCACACTGCCAAGTCGATGAAGGTCTCGCCCCCTCCCGTGAAAAGTATGAAGGCGCCAAAGATGATGAACATGGCCACGATAGTGGCTGAAATTCCCGTGACGAAACCCCATAGTCCCAGATCGCTCAGAAAAATAATTTGGATGATGTAAGGTATATTGAACCCCCGATGGCCCCAGTAGGCCAGAGCATCACCAATCAAGGGAATTTCAGGGATATAAGGTCCGAGGTAAGCATAGAGGAGGAAGAATAAGGTCAAAATAGGGAAAAGGAGGCCGATAGTCCTTCGGCCTGCTTCTAAGGTCAGGAGAAAGGCTACGGTTCCCAGAATGAGTTGGAAGGATGTGGATTCCGCCGGGTGATCCATGATCCAGTGGTATTTGACGATAATGTAAACACAGCACCAGATGGTCATGGCCACAGCGGCCAGGTCCACAGCCAAAGAAACAGATTCCCACCGCCCCCCCCGCTTGCGGATGTAAGGGGGCAGGATCAAGAAAGTTAAGATCAGGGCGAAGCCCACGTGTATGGCCCGTTGCCGAAGGTTGGGGAAGGGCCCAGCATAGCCGGTATAAAGGTGAAATAAAACATACCCTACGGCAATCACACCTATCAGAACCCGCCAGAGGCCTCCGTATTGTCGGGCTGTGGCTGAGATTTCTCTATCTTCCGTCTTTTCTCTTTTCATTTCTCCCCTCTCCGCCGCTTTGGTAGCTCAAGGGAATGACCTAGAAATCAGACCTGCCGTAAAAAGTTGTATAGGGGGCGTTACTCACACCCCCTATCGTCTCGGGAAAACCCCTATCTATTTTTTGGCTTCGGGGGGAATGGCGTGTTCGGGGATTTTGATCCCAAGTTCTTTGTAGGCCCGGTAGGCGCCAGCATGGAGGGGGATCATAGTTATTTCCACAGTGTCTTTGGGCACATTCACTTCAGCGTGGGCCGGGAAAGCAGCTACAATCATATCCCTCCCTTTCAGGATCGCTTTGACCGCTTTATAGGCCAGATCTTCCGGAAAGGTCTTCATGGCCACTCCACAGACTACCATTCCCCAACTATGATATTCCGGCTGCTTGGGCATGGCTTTGATTCCACCCGCGGGAATCGTGTAAAAGGGGAGATAAGGAATGGCCTCCTTAACCTTTTTCACCTGTTCAAGGGTCATGGAGATCAGGCGGATCTTGGTTAAGGTCATAATGTCGAGGGTGGCAGCGTCTAATTGTAAGCCGATGCCGGTCTTGACGTAACCGGCAATCCGCCCGTCTTTAATGGCGGCTACAGCGTCAGATGTTCCCCCCACATGGTAATCAGGCTTAATACCCAAAATCTCGAAGACTTCCTTGGTGGTAGCTTCTGTCGCGGAGCCGCGCATGCCGGGATTGAACTTCTTCCCTTCCAGATCTTCTAATTTGGTTACCCCGCTGTCCTCCCGGACTATATAATGGTCAATGGACTGGGTATAGGCCCAAAGCATCCTGAGGTCGGGCGTCTCCATGCCCTTCCATATCTTGATCCCTTTCCAGGCCTCGAACATGACTTTCTCGGTGACAATCGCTCCAATATCGATCTGCCCCGCCCGCAAGCGCTTGACGTTATCCACAGAAGCACCTGTTTCCGCCACACTGGCGTTGAGTTCGGGAACATATTGGTTTATGGCTTTGGTGGCGGCCACGGCATAGGCGTAATGGCTGGAGGCCGTTGACGTGGACCCGATGATAATAAACTTTTTTTTCTGAGCCCAGGCCGCCTGGCTCGGCCAAAGAAAAAGCAGGCCCAAAAACAACGCTATGGACATGCCAAAGATTGGTTTACCTTTTTTCATCTCTTGTCCCCCTTTCTGAGAAAAGTTCTTCAACTGCCCGGCCTCCCCCCTTACCGGGGCAGTTTATCCATGATTTCGATGGAAATGTTCTTCGGTTCCACTTTTAGCAACGTATTGAGTTCAAATGTGTAGGTTTTCCCGGTGCCAACAGGTTTGGGTTCCCCTCTAGGCCCGGAGGCGGTGAGCTGAGGCGGTTGATCTTCAGCCTGGATCATCATGTAAAAAGGCTTCTCTTCCGCGGAGAGATTCCGCACAGTCACATAGACATAAAAATCCCCTGCTTTGTCAGCCTTGAATTCCACTTTTTCAATTTCCGCGGATGAGACGGATTTTTTTTGCAGGCCCCCGGTCGTGGCACACCCTATGGCCAAAAGCAATCCTAAAAAAACGATACAAATTTTTTTCATGTTTCTCCCTCCTTATAATGAAAAATATCGCTAATATTATTAATACCTCCTTTCCTTTTTTTTCCGGCAGGAAAAACGCATTTGGGAATTCCTTAAATACTTGAATGGATGGTAAACATAAACCACTTCAAAGTCAACCTTTAATTTGCAATTTTCAAATTTCGGCTCTTCACTTTCGGAATCTTCCTTTTTTTAAATAAATTAAGTTATTTGGCAAATGGCCCGGCTGAGAGAGCAAACAAGAAAGCTGTAGACCGGCCATTGCTCCGATCATCTTTCCTCATCCAGTTAGGAGCCCTGGATGGAGGAAAGGGGCGGGGCGTAGATGATCAAAAGCTTAAGGGGTCGCCCTTTCAGCGGCACGACCTTATGAGACGTACCCTGAGGAAGATATATAAAATCATTCGGGCCTACCACTTCACTTTCTCCGGCGGTTTCTACAAGAGCATTCCCTTCCATGACAAACATGGCCTGCTCTTCATAGGTGTGGGTGTGAGGATCTGCCTGCCCCCCATGTTCAATCTGACCAAGGACCACTTCTATTCGATCCGAGCCGCCTGGACCCGGACCGAGGAGGCGGTAGTTGGTGGTTTTGGAATGGCCCGCAGGGGTGTAGGAGGGTAGGTCTTTCAGATGGGTGACATATTTTTTCATTTCGAACTCCCTTTTATCGTTGAAAACTGTGAAGTAGACATAGACCTCCTTGCTATGAGTTCACTTTTAGATTCTTTGTTAGCGGCCCGTGGGTTTTTTGGGAATGCGGCCAGTGTGTATGCACTCTGAGCGAAGCCGTCGGCTTAGGATGCGCTCCATCATCCGACCAATCTCCAAAACATGGTCAACATCAACTCCGGTTTCGATGCCCATTTCATTCATCATTACCACCATATCCTCGGTGGACACTAAACCGACGATATTGGGATCGGCGTAGTAATATTTGCCAGTGCCGGCCACGGGGCAATCATCCACAAAATTGGCCGGCTGCCCACCGATGCCGCCGAGGGTGGATTCAAAATGAGTGATTCCAGCCTGAAGAGCGGCCAGAACATTCGCCAAACCCCATCCGCGAGTCACGTGAAAATGGGCAATGTGCAGGTTCGGATTGGGGATGGCATCCAGGACCAGGGAAAAATATTCGTAAACTTTGTGGGGGGGCGCCGATCCGTCATGGTCGGCATGTTCGATGTCATCTGCCCCCATGGCCAGGAAACGTTTGGTGAACTCCACGGCCTTTTTTAGCTCTGTCGGCCCTTCAATGGGGCAACCCCAAATGGTAGAGACCGTTCCGTTCACCTTGACCCCATTATCGTGAGCTTTCTTAATATACTTTTCGCACATCTTCCAGTATTCTTCCAGAGAGAGGCCGGAATTACGCCGGTGGTGGGATTCGCTGGTCGAAACCATGAAGAGAATGCGGTTCGGGCCCCACCCTTCCTTCCGGGCTTCGATCGCCCTCTCAGCCGCCTTTTCTCGTATGGTCACGGCAGTGAGTTCAACATCTTTAAGCTTATCCTTCACCACCTTGCTGCTATGGATGGCCTGCAGCAATCGGTCGGCGTCGGCAAACTGGGGCATGCCTTTGGGGTTTCCCATGTTGGTGACTTCCATTCTCTTGAAGCCGGCCAGGATGAGCTGCTCCACGATCCAGAGCTTGGCATCGGTGGATATAGTCTTCTCTTCGTGCTGGAGCCCGTCTCGCGCTGTGATTTCGCCTAGAACAACTTTTGTAGGATACTTCATCGTTGCCATTTCTTAACTCTCCCTTTTTAAAAATTTATTTTCCTTCCGTGTATTCGAGAATGTGCAGTCCGTTCCCGATGCGGTCCGTGATATAAATCAACCCTCGATAATCCAGTCCGACATCATTATAGTAATCAGTCGAATTATTATTTACAGAATGCTTATCCATAAAATTATTGTATAGGAATTTCCTTTTTCAACTTTACTCCCGCCTGCAGCCGGATCACTTTAGAGGCTTGACACTTACCCTTTCCTTTTTCTTAATTATGGTTTTAAAAACTCTGTGATCTCTGTCTCCCCTGTGGCTAATTTGATTTCCTGAAAAACTCCAGGAGTTGCCGAGCCTGTGGAGCGGAAGATCCATTGATAGACTGTCGCTCTTTTGAAGGCCAGGTCAAGAAGATGTTTGAATGAATTGGCGCAACTGGGTGGTGGAAACCTTGCCTCCATCGATAAGCATGCGCAGGTCATTTTGAAAAGTAAAAAAGCGCATTCCCTTGGCCAGCCATTCTTTGGCCTGTTCAAGCTCTGTCAGGTGGATGCCAGGGGCGACCCCGAATTTCCGGCAGGCGGCAATGACCCGTTCGTAGGCCTCGACCATTCGGGGATGCTGCAATTGGCCCACGATGCCCAGGGAAAGAGATAGATCATGAGGGCCGATCATGACGGCGTCCACCCCCGGGATGGAAACAAGATTCTCGATGTTCTCGATGGCCTTCCCGGTTTCTGGCTGAATGACGATCAGGGTGTTGGCATTAGCCCATTCCACGTATTCCTTTTGCGTGGTGCGGCGGTGGGCAAGGTGGATGGTGCTCATGGAAAGGCCGCGCTGGCCAAGGGGGGCATATAGGCAGCTATCTACGATATGCCGCACCTCTTCGGGGGTCTCCACATGGGGGCAGATAACGCCCATGGCGCCTACATCCAAAGCCCGGGCCAAAAAAGGGTAGGTGGCAACGGTCACCCGGACAAGGGGAACAATCTCCTCGGTACGGGCCACGGTAAAAATATCGGCCAGGGATCCGTAGTCGAAAAAACTATGCTCCGTGTCCATGATCAGATAGTCCCAGCCAGAGACAGCAAAGATCTGGGCAATCTGGGGAGAGCGGTAACTGGACACCATGCTGCCGATGCAAACCTTGCCGGCCTTTAGAGTTTTTTTAACGCAGTTTTCTTTTAATTCCATTCGATCTCCTCCTGTAAAAGATTTTAACCCGAATAGCAAACAAAGGTAACATTTTAGCCATTTGAAAAACTGTCAAATCCCCCTTCATCCCCCTTTTTCAAAGGGGGAAAAGGCTGAATCTTT
>JASEHN010000162.1 GCA_030018715.1 Thermodesulfobacteriota bacterium
CTTATCTTTGTTTTCCTATTATATTGTTACGGTGATTTTTTTCAAGGTATTTTTATCGGAAATAATTTTTCTTGGAAAAAGATTATTTCTTTGATATCTTGATATATATAAAGCATTTTCCAAATGAATGGCCATGGATATACCTGAGACAAACCAAAAAACCGAAGAAGCACAAATTTCCTCGACGGAACAATCTTCCCTACCCGAAGAGCCCATCATCTTGAAAAACCTTTTTCCAAAAATAGAGAAAGACCTTGATGCCCTCTTCCCCGAACCCAGCATGAAAAAGCTACTCAAAGACGTGGTACGGACCCGCCAGAAAAACGAACGTTTTTTAAAACTAATTAACCTGGGGAATATTTTGCCGGAAGAAGAAAGCGATTCCGAAAAAATGCCGTGATTCCCCCCTGTGTTAAAAAATCCCCCTTGCTGTAATAAAAACACTCCTTATCCTAAGCCGCTCAATAGGGGGTTTTTTCTGAGCCAATGTAACTGTTTGTTTAAATACAACAATATTTTTTATTAGGCGGATATTGTATGGCACGATCCCTGCTCTATTCCAAAATGGAGGGGATCGAAAATGGATGGTTTGGCCTCTTCTTTAATCATTGGCTTTCTGCTGGCTTCTTCATCGGTCTGGCTGATTGCTCACATCAACGACCGGTTCACCCGGAGGGAAAAAGACCTCTCCCGCCTTCTTCTAAAACGCGGGAAAAAGGATTAACCTTTGGGTGTGCTTAAAGTCGCGGGTCTTGGTTGTTGAAGGCAGGATAAATCAGAGCAGAGTATCGCCCGAAATCCCTAAAATAAAAGAAGGATGGTGTGTGTCTTTCCCCATCCTTAGTTTATGGAGGCGGCACCCGGATTTGAACCGGGGATACGCGGTTTTGCAGACCGCTGCCTTACCACTTGGCTATGCCGCCATGAACTTGGAGCGGGAAACGGGATTTGAACCCGCGACTTCAACCTTGGCAAGGTTGCACTCTACCGCTGAGTTATTCCCGCTCATTTTTTTCTCCAAATCATCGATATTTTAAAAAAATGTCTCCCCTTTGTCAAGATAAAAACAGGCGATATGGTCCTTGGCAATAGGCTGTGCAGTGTTAAATAAAAACTATCGATTTTACGCCTTGAGCCTTTAACCTTTAGCCTATCACCTATTACCCATTACCTATCACCCATTAGTTTTCTGCTGATTCCCCTGATAAAATTTATAAAAATAATCAATCCCGGACCACAGGGCAATCCCCAGGGCCACCCAAAGGAGCAGCATGCCGATAAGATGGAAGTTTATCCCCAAATATTTATAATGAAGCATCAGCCCGATTAAAGCGATGGTTTGAAAGATTGTTTTGGCTTTTCCCCAATTGCTGGCGGCAATGACCACTCCCTGTGCCGAAGCAATCCCTCTCAGCCCTGTAACTGCTATTTCCCGCCCTACGAGTAGAACCACCATCCAGGCCGGAACCCGCCCCAATGAAATCAGCATGATCAATGCCGAGTTAATTAAGAGTTTATCGGCCAAGGGGTCTAACAACTTACCCACAGAGGTCTCACTTTTTTGATGCCGGGCGATGTATCCATCCAGGAGGTCTGTCAGTGAGGCGATGCTGAAAAAAAGAGCAGCCAGGAAGCTCGGCAAAGGGGCGGGGAAGAGAAGGAAGATGACCACAAAAGGAATGGCCGCGATGCGGAAAAAGGATAGAAGATTGGGAATATTCCATATGGTCGTCGGATTATGTTTTTTGGCCATGACCTCCATGGTTCTTTCCATAATACGGCAGCAATATTTCAGTTGGTGGATTGATTAGAAAAATCTGGTCTGGGTTCACGGTTGTAATGCTGAAAGTAATGTAACACCCGCCCGATAAAAGTCCGGGTCTCCTTGTAGGGAGGGACGCCGTTATATGTAAAAACAGCCTTCTCCCCCGCATTATAAGCGGCTAAAACCGTGTATAAGTTTCCCTGATAAAGGTTCAAAAGATAGCGCAAGTAGCGGACTCCCCCTTCGATGTTATGGTCCGGATGAAAAGAGTCATTAACCTGGAAAGCATAGGCTGTCCGCGGCATGAGCTGCATCAATCCTTTTGCTCCCACCCGGGAGACGGCCTTGGGGTTAAAGTTTGATTCCGCCTTGATGACAGCCTTGATCAGGGCGTAATCTACGCTGTGCCTTTCGGACGCCCTCCAGATCGTCAGATCATATTTTTCAAAGGCAGGACCCAGTTGAAATTGGACAGGCTTTTCTCTCAGCACTAATTTAAATTTTCCGTCTGTGGGAACGTTGGTGAAATGAACCACCCCTTCTTCGTCAACGTACTTATAAATATCCGCAGAAGAAAAGGAGGGATGAGCAAGATGCATAGCCAACCCCCCGATGATGATCAGTATGATTTTCTTTGGGATGTTTCTCAGAAGCCGACTCCCTTTTTGATCTTTTATGAACCGCTTTCCAGCCAGAGCAAACTAATCATCCGTTATTCTAAAATAATATATCGGCCTTTATTATGCAATAAATAAATTTTAGCCACACAGGCCCCAGAGATCACAGAGTTTTTAAAACCATAATTGATGATCTCGTAAAAAGTCGTCACTCCGGTGGAAACCGTCCGCCTCAGGCGGACAGGAAATTTATAACTAATTGAAAGGACTGTCCGCCTGAGGCGGACGGCTTTCGCCGGAATGACAGAAAAACGTCTTTTCAGACTTTTTACGAATCCATCATAATTAAGAAAAAGTAAAGGATAAGTGTCAAGTGACTAAAGTGATCCGCCTAAGGCGGACTAAAGTTGAAAAAATAATTTCCAATACAATCAACTTAAGCGCCTATAGCGGGCTAAAGTGCTCTAAGTTATAAAAAGGCCATCCTGCACCTGGAAGAGACCATGTGAGGAAATGAACTCGTGGAGAAATTTCTCAACCAGGCTGTTTGCCTTATTTTCAGTTTTTGGGCAAGGCCCCAGATTCTAAATATTTTTTGTAACAGTCTTCACTGCAGAAGAACAGCTTTTTATTTTTAAGGGAAACCGCATAAGATTGGCTCTTGGGGATATAACATTGACAGAAAGGGTCCTGCACCAATTCTTCACCAGTCTCATCCAGTTTAGCGGCTTTTCCTTTCTTCGGGAAAAAAGTGCGTTTGATCAACCAATAGACGATTATCAGAATGATCAATAAAAGAATTAAACGGTACATGGCCCCTGTTCCGTCGCTGGAACGGGAATGACTTTTTCCCCTTCCGGTAACTCTGAGATAATTTGAGATATGGTCTTGGCCAGTAGTGGATGTTCAAGTTGGGAGGCGATGTCCTTCAGGGGAACGAGCACAAACCTGCGTTCGTGCAGCCGCGGGTGGGGAACCTGCAAGCCGTCTTCATTCAGAACCTTGTCGCCAAAAAAAAGAATGTCCAAATCGATCACCCGGGGACCCCAGCGCTCCCCCCGCTCCCGGCCCATCTTACGTTCAATATCCAGGAGGAAATCCAGAAATTCACGAAGGCCAAGGGAAGTCTCGACGGCTATCACGCCATTGATGAACCAGGCCTGATCTTTCTTACCCACCGGCTCGGTCCGGTAGAACGGGGAACATTTGAGCAGGTGGTTTCGGCCATCTGCAGCAATGTCCTGGATGGCCCTTTTACAGTTTTCCAGCGCGTCCCCCAGGTTTGATCCAATGCCCACGTAAGCTAACATTTTTTAAAATCTATAATCCTCTGCGCTCTCTGCCTGCTCTGCGGTAAAATTAAAAAATCTTCTGGATCCTCTCCATGGCTTCTTCCAAGCGCTTGTCCGGGACCGTCAGGGAGATGCGGATATACCCTTCCCCGTGTTGACCGTAGGCCGTGCCGGCCGCCACTACTACGGCGGCTTTCTCGAAGAGGGTGGTTGTAAAATCAATAGAGTTCATCCCTTTGGGCACCGGAATCCACAGGTAAAAGGTTCCCTTCTGGGGCTTAAAACCCAGGCCAACCTTTTCCAGGGTCTTAAGGACCAATTCCCGGCGGCGAGCATAAATTTCCAGCATCCTGTTGATATTGCCATCCTCTTTGCGCAAGGCTTCGATAGCCGCATACTGGATGGCGTTAAAGATTCCGGAATCTGTGTTCTCTTTTACCTTACATAGAGCGGCGAGGATTCCCTTATTGCCCATGGCCATGCCGATGCGCCAGCCGGTCATGTTATAAGGTTTGGACAGGGAGTTGAGCTCAATGCCCACATCTTTCGCTCCCGGCGCTGATAAAAAACTCAAGCGCTCCTGGCCATCGAAAACGATCTCGCTGTATGGGTTGTCATGGCAAATGGCAATGTCGTGAACCTTGGCAAACTCCACTGCCTTGCTGAAAAAGGCCCTCGTGGCGCAAGCTCCCGTGGGATTGTTGGGATAGTTAAGGAACATGGCCTTGGCCCGCTGGAGAATGGCAGGGGGAATTTGATCAAAGTCAGGGAAATAATCGTTTGCCGCCAGCATGGGCATGGTGTAAGGTTCGGCGCTGGCCATGTAGATGCTGGCCCGGTATGCCGGGTAACCCGGGTCCGTCATTAACACTACATCACCGGGGTTAACGATCCCCAGGATGAAATGATGGCAACCTTCTTTGGAGCCAATCAAGCCTAAAACTTCCCCATCCGGGTTTAACTCTGCTCCATACCTCTTCGCATACCACCGGGCTATCTCCTGTCGAAAAGTCAGCATGCCCTTCTCTTCGTCGATGGGGTACTGGTGGTTGATGGGAATCTGAGCCTGACGGCACAGTTCATCGATCACGCTTTGGGGGGTGGGATCTACCGGGTCCCCTACGCCCAGGTTGATTACATCTACGCCCTCGGCCCTGGCCGTGTTTATCTTGTTCCTCAGAGTGACAAAAAGATAAGGCGGAATTTTCTGTAACCGGTTGGCGACCTGCACGGAATACCTCCTGCATTAAGGATTAGGAATAATTTTTTCTAACACATTTGCGGGGAATCTGGCAAGGAGAATGTATATCCTGCCCACCCCCAGTTTTTAGAATTACTTCTGTTGGGGCTCGGTCAGAGGGGGTCTCTGGCGCCGGCAAAAGCGGCCCGGGAACGCCTCACTTCCTTCTCCTACCGGAAATGACAGAGTATTTTAGGCGGGAAGGAAAGCTTTTCGATATTGATGAATAAAGAAAATGATTGATAAGAGAATTCGTAACACTTTAGCCTTTTGAAAAGTGGTCAAATCCCCCTTCATCCCCCTTTTCCAAAGGGGGAAAAAGTGGAATCTTTTATCGAAGGCATTGAGAAAAGTTCTCCTCCCTTTGGAAAAGGGAGGCCGGGAGGGATTTCCGGTCCGCCTGAGGCGGATCAAAATGCTAAATTGATAAGAGAATTCTATTCCTTCTCCCGCCGTATCCCATGAAAGGAATGCCGCCTCTTTTACCAAGCCAGAGGCCCCCTCTGCCCGGACCGGAGAAATGCTTGAGATGAAAACACAACATTTAAAAATGGGGGTGGGCAAGGACTGTATATGCGGCGCTTTGGGAAGTAAGCCTTGGTTTCTCCGGTTTAATAATTCAAACGGCCATGGCGGAATGCTTCCAGGTATTGTGAACAGAACTGATCCTGTCCGAGTAACACTTGAGCGGCCCAGAGGCAAGAAATCATGCCGGGATCAGTGAGGTCCAGGATGGCTGCGTCCAGGCCTTTGGCCAGAGCCAGGACAAGGAAGACCTGGTTGAGCAATTTTCGTTGGGGAAGCCCAAAAGAAATGTTGGAGAGGCCGCAGATCAGATGCATTTCTGGAAAGGCAGTTTTTATCTTCTCGATAGAATCCAATATGACTGGACCTAAAGCATGGTCTATGGCCATCGGTTGAACGAGGGGGTCTACGTAGATGTCGTCCGGTGCAATCCCCTCTTTGGTTAATCGTTCAATAAGCATCGAAGCCAGGTGAAAACGATCAAGGGCATCCTTGGGCATCCCTCCATCATCCAGGCATAGGGCCACAATTTTTGTACCAAATTTCTTGACCAACGGCAAAATGGAATGATAGCGCTCTTTCTCCAGGGAAATCGAATTGAGAAGCGCCTGGCCCCGGTGAACCTTTAGCGCTGCTTCCAACGCCTGGGTATTGGGGCTATCCAAACAACAGGGCCTGTCCACCCCCTTTTGGACTGTCTCCACAACCCAGCAGAGTTTCTCCGGCTCCCGCTCCATGAAGAGGCCGGCATTGACATCCAGGTAATGGGCTCCGGCTTCGGCTTGTTCACGGGCGATCTTCTGGATCAGGCTTTTATCAGAACGCTCTATGGCCTCCTTGATTTCCTTACGCGAGGAATTAATCTTTTCACCGATGCACAAAAGTTTCATTTTCTTCTAACTTTCAAACCATTCCCAAAAGTTCTTTCACTTTACTCACGGCCGATGCGGCATCGCCGGCATACCCATCTGCTCCGATCTGCTTGGCAAACTCCGCCGTCACCGGCGCTCCCCCAATAATGGTCTTGACCCCATCCCCCAGCCCCGCCGCCTTAATCATCTCAACCGAAGCTTTCATCTGCATCATCGTCGTCGTAAGCAGGGCCGACATGCCTATCACTTTCGCTCCATGTTCCTTGGCCGCCTGAATAAATTTTTCAGAAGGCGCATCGATGCCGATGTCCACAACTTCGAAACCGCCCCCCTCCAGCATCATCCCCACCAGATTCTTGCCGATGTCATGAAGATCACCTTTCACCGTCCCCAGCACGATCTTGGTCGCAGAAGAGGTCGTGGATTCGGCCAATATGGGTTTCAAAACCGCTAAGCCTGCATGCATGGCCCGAGCCGCAATGAGCACCTCGGGGATATATATTTCATTATTCTTAAATCTGACCCCAAT
>JASEHN010000163.1 GCA_030018715.1 Thermodesulfobacteriota bacterium
ACCGCCCATTTTAAATATGCCAACTCTTTGGCCCTCAACTAATTTGGAGATGACCTTTATTTTTTTAACGCTTTCTTCCTTGTCCATATTTCTTAAAAAGTAGGTCCATAGGCCTGCTTTTTAAGTCTCAGCAGGAAAAAGGCGCAAAAGATAGAAAACATGGTGCTGAAGCTCAGGCCCACAAAAACCCAGGGCAGGCCTAAGTTCTGGGCAATGTACCCCGAAAAGCTGGAGGCCAGCGATCCAATGCCAAAAGCAGCAAAAAAGAAAATCCCAAACGCCGTCCCCCTCATCTCCAGGGTGGTATAGCGGGCCAGGAGCACATTGGTCATGGGTTGGAGGGAAAAATTTAGGAAAAAATAAACCAGGGCCATGATGAGGAGGTAACTATCCTTGGAAAAGGACATGGAAAAAATAAAAGGTAAACTTAATGCCGAGATGACGAGGAGTTTACGTTCTAACCGTGGCTTTTGCCCCAACACTCCTCCCATATACTGGCCAAAAACCCCCATGAATAACGCCAGGCCCGAAAGCATGCCCCCTAAGGCTACGCTGTCCCAGGAGAAAATCTGAAAGGAAGTGTGTTTGGCCAGATAGGTGGGCAGGAAGGTTATGGCCCCATGAAAATTAAAACTATGCAGCATATTCACGAGGTATAATAAAACCAGCGGAAGAGCAAAAAAAAGCCAGAAGTTTCCTTCCTTCGCGGTAGGCGTTGATTTTAAACTTCCCCCAAATGATTCTTTTTGCCCCTCCTTTTTTAGGGACATGTCGATGAAGAGGGACCAGAGGGAAAGGGCAATCCCGGGGATCGTAAAAAAGATATAAGCCTGCCGCCATCCCCATTTTGAACCAATCAGGGCGGCAATAAACGGGGCTGCGGCCAACCCGATGTTGCCCGCAGCCCCGTGAATTCCCAGACCGCGCCCGTATTCCTTAACTTTGGAGGTGATCAATGAATTGGCCAGGGGGTGATAAACGCTGCCCAGGGCGCCCAGAAGCGCCAAGCCGGCCGTGAAAAAGAAGAAGTTGGGAGATACCGCCACCAAAAACGACGCCCCGGCTGATCCCAAAAAACAAATCAGGTATAGTTTCTTCGCGCCAAACCGGTTGTAAATCATTCCGCCGGGGAGAGCGCCCAGCCCGTAGGAAAAGCCCATGATATTGCTGATTATCCCCAGCCCCAGGTAACCCATGGAGAACTCCTCTTGCAAAAGGAGCAGAACCGCCGGGAAGATCAGCAAATACCCATGACTTAAGGCATGTGAGCAGCCCGTTAGCGCTACGATCATTTTTTCATCACGGGTCATACTAACAAACGTCCAGTGTTAAGTGGTTAGTGTTAATCGTCAGTCGTTATTTGTAGCCTTTCACCTTTTTTTACCTGGTTATGTTAATTCCATATTTCAGAATTCGTTCCCTGGAATCCATAGATTCAACCTCCAAAATCCAGTTTTACAGGTCAGGCCAAGTTGCAGGAAGGGTCCCGCCATTTCTGTCAAATTCTTCCTGATCAAAACAGATGACTTCAAGAAGGGAATTATATTCTTGGGCCTCGGGAAAAAGCAAAATTGATTCCTAGGTTGCGGTTCGCAGCCTTTCGGTCTCCTTCAGATCGAGTTTCGAGGTCACCGGGTCGAGTGCGACCCGGTAGACTTCCCTTGCCTGGGCAAGACTTACGAGCCCATCGATGACATCTTCGCTTACCATCTCGGGATCACGTTCCTCGGGCCGGTAGAAGCCTCCGCCCCCGGGAAGCTCCAGGGTGACCCGTTGGCCGGGCTTGAGGATGTACTTGGTTTTGGCATGGGGCACGGTCCCGTCATCCAGGTAAATGCGGCCCTTCGCCCCGTCGAGTCCCTCTGCGAACCCTTTTGCCGCGAAGCGGATGCGGTCATACATGGGTGAGTGCTGGGATGGATGTCCTCCGCGTACTTTAAGAACCATGCGCTGGCCCAGACCGCCCCGGAATTTCCCAGGCCCGCCGCTGTCCGGGATAAGCTCGCGGCATTCGATGAATATGGGGGATACATTTTCCACCAATTCCACGGGTACGCCGTGAATGCCGCTGGGAAAGGCGGTGGCCGAGAGGCCGTCCTTGGTCGGGAGGGCGCCGGTCCCCCCGGCGGAAAAGAAAACGTAGCAGAAATGATCGCCGCGCTCATCGGTGCCGTCGAACTGGGTGTTCCAGAGACCCTGGGATCCTTCGGCAATGACCCGGTCGGGGATCACGTGGCTGAGCGCCCCGAAGACCGCCGCCGAAAGGAAATGGCCCAGGATGTGGCGCGCTCCCACTGGAGCAGGACGCTGGCAGTTCAGGATGCAGCCCTCGGGTGCGATTACGGTAAGGGGGCGGAAGCTTCCTTCGTTGTTCGGGACTTCCGGGCTCACCGAGCACTTGATAGGGTACGTGGTGTAGGCGTGGCAGTAACTGTAGACCACGTTGATTCCGCGGTCCGACTGGGGAGAGGTCCCGGTGTAATCGGCGATCATGCAGTCCCCGGCTACCGTGATGGCAAGCTTAACCGCGATGGGCTCGTCAAAACCGTCCATGTCGATCTGGTGACAATAGGTTCCGTCGGGAATGGCCCGAATGGCCTCCCGCATGGAGTGCTCGCTACGCTCTATAATGGCCTTCGATAGTCCGTCCAGGTCGGAAAGGTCGTGGTCTTCCATCATTTCCACCAGCTTCTTACCGCCCACCTCGTTGGCCGCAATCATGGCATAAACGTCCCCCAGTACCATTTGGGAAACACGGACATTTGCGCGGATGATCCGGATGAGGTCCTCATTCATGCGTCCACGATCCACCAGCTTCATGATCGGGATGGCTAGCCCTTCCTCGTAGATGGAGGGGGCGTCGGCGCCGAAGATGCGGCCGCCAATGTCCATAACGTGGCAGGTGTTGGCGAAGAGCCCTATGGCCCGTCCCCGGTGGAAGACAGGAGTCACCACCGTGAGGTCGTGATGATGGCCAGAGGCTAACCAGGGGTCGTTGGTTACGAGCGTGTCTCCAGGCTGTAGGTTTTTCATGGGGTACTCACGGAGAAAATGGCGCACGGAGGTAGCCATGCAGTTGATGTGGCCGGGGGTTCCGGTCACCGCCTGGCCGATCATGTTTCCCCTCACATCGAAGACGCCCGCTGAGAGATCGCCCGCTTCGCGCACCACGGTGGTGAAACTTGCGCGCATAAGGGCCGCGGCCTGCTCGTTGGTAATGGAGATAAGGCGGTTCCAGAGAACCTCAAGGGTGATCGGATCAAATGGGTTCGTTTTCATATCGCTGCTCGGTTGGACCTTTCCATGAATGCAAGTGTGCGTTGTTGGCAGAAGAGCATGTTTCGTCCATTCAATGTCTTACCAAACGGATCACCAGGCTGCCCGACGGATCCACCCAGGCTGTTCCCGGTCCGTTCATGACGACCGTACTCTCCCTCTCTTCCACAATGGCCGGGCCATCGATCCTGACGTCAACAGGCAGACGGTACCGGTCGTAGACCGGCACCTCTTCATACCTTCCCGCCGCGGGAAGATAGATCCGGCGTCCCCCCTTGATGGCTTCGGCAAGGATTGCGCCCTTGGACCACCATGTTCCTGCACCGATCTGCGGGCGTGGTCCCGTGGCGGCAAGCCGCCAGTTCACACCCTCGATGGGGATTTCCGGGCACAAGCGCTGGTATATGTCTTGGTACTCCTTTTCGAAGGCGCGGCTGAACTCTTCCCGCTGCCCCGGGCCGTATTCGCCTCCCGGGAGCGATATGCTGATCTCAAAGCCCTGCCCCGCATAGCGCATGTCCGCCGAACGGATGAACTGCATCTCCTTTAAAGCGACGCCGGCATCCAGGAGAAGCTCGCGGCCCTTCGATTCCAACTCGGCGTAGATGAAATTCAATCTTTCCCACTGCAGCTCTCCCAGCCTGGTAATGTAGCTGCGGCTCAAGTCGAAAGACATGGGGGCTAAGAGGAACCCAAAAGCGGAGCATACGCCAGCCGCGGGCGGCACGATGATCGTCTCTAGCCTCAATTTCTCGGCCACCTGGTAGGCGTGCACGGGCCCGGCCCCCCCGAAGGCCACCAGGGAGAAGCGCCGCGAGTCGATTCCTCTCTCCACCGCATGAATCCGGGAGGCGTTGGCCATGTTCTCGTTGACCACCTCGTGCACCCCCCAGGCTGCCTGCTCCAAGGACAGGTTGAGCGGCCCGGCGATTTTTTCCTGCAAGGCGGCCTCGGCAAGTTTCGGATTTAGTTTCATCTCGCCGCCCAGGAAGAAATTGGGGTCCAGGTAGCCAAGGATTAGATCGGCGTCAGTCACCGTAGGGTCCTTGCCGCCGCGGCCATAGCAGGCCGGGCCCGGGTCTGCCCCGGCGCTTTCCGGACCTACGCTGAGGAGCCCGAGGGGTCCAATCGCAGCGATGCTGCCGCCCCCCGCACCAATCTCGATCATCTCGATGACCGGAATTTTGACCGGGAAACCGCTCCCCTTCTTGAAGCGATAGACCCGGCCCACCTCAAATTCGTTGACCCTAACGGGGTCGCCGTTTTGGATGATGCAGGTTTTGGCGGTGGTGCCTCCCATGTCGAAGGAGATAACGTTAGCCTGCCCCGTTTGCCCTCCAATCCAGGCGGCGGCCAGGGCTCCCCCGGCAGGTCCGGATTCGACCAGGCGTATAGGGTGCTGGCTTGCGGTCTGGGGAGAGGTGATCCCCCCGGTAGAGAGCATAATGTAAAGCCGCCCCCCGATCCCGAGTTCAGCAAGGCCTTTTTCCAGAATTTCCATGTACCGGCGGACCGCCGGCATGGTATAGGCGTTGGCCACGGTGGTGGAAGTCCGTTCGTACTCGCGCACCTCGGGCGCAACCTCCGAGGAGATGGAGACGGGAAATCCGGGGCGTTTGGCCAAGAGCAAGTCGCGGAGCATCCGCTCATGGGTGGGGTTTCGGAAGGAATGCAGGAGGGATATGGCGGCCGATTCCACCCCGAGAGCCAGAAGTTCATTTGCCGCCCGTTCAGCCTCCTCCGGCGTGAGGGAAATCAAGATTTGACCGTTGTTGTCCAGTCGCTCGGTGACCTCCACCCGCCGTCGCCGAGGGGCCAGTGGCCTGGGCAGCTCGAGGAAAATATCATATATGTCGTAGCGCATCTCTCGGCCAATCTCCAGGGCATCCCGGAAGCCACGGGTGGTGAGAACTCCGGTCACGGCCCCTTTGCGCTCGATGATCAAGTTGGTCACCAATGTCGTTCCGTGGATGGCCTTGACCACTTGGCGAGCGGCAATCCCGTCGCGCTCTATCATCTCCCGAATCACCTCGATGACCGCCCGGGCAGGGTTATCCGTGGAAGTCAACCGCTTCCCCAAGGAAACCCAGCCGGAATCTGGATCGAGGATTACCACATCCGTAAACGTTCCACCGATGTCGATACCCACCAGGTATTCTTTAGCCACTGCGATCCTCTCCGCTCGTTTCTCCATTATCTATTGCAGCCAAAAATCTTCAAGCCTATTGGGTAAGCGTAAATGGGGGGCGTCCATAAAATCAGTTCCATTGCGGCAATCTTCTTTCATCCTCTCTTTTTCTTGGGGATCCTTCCCCTGAGTTCCATGGCCTTCAACACGCGCTCCTTAGAGATGGCCAGGGCTACTTCCCGCGGCAGCCGTTTGCTCCTCTTCGATTCTTGCAATACCATGGCCACGTTCTTCCACATCTTTCGTTTCACCGTATCGTAAACTTCCTGGGGATCCAGGAGGTCGCAGGAATAGCGGTTGTCCATGGCTTTCCCGGCGCCCATCACCGCCCCGGCATTGGCCACAAAGTCCGGAACCACCAGGATGCCCTTCTCGTGGAAATATTTTTGGGCGACATCCGCAGTGGGAAAGTTGGCCCCTTCCACGATCATCTTGGCTTTCACGTTCTTCATATTTTTCTCGGTAATCACATCCCCTGTGGCCCCGGGAACGAGAATGTCAACCTCCACCTCTAATTCCTTGCCCAGGGGAATCTGCTGTCCTTTGCCATATTTCAGCACCGCTTTATCGCCATGCTTTTCCCTAAGGGCAAAAAGCTTGTCCACATCCAAACCTTGCGGGTCGTACAACGATCCTTCTACAGAGGAAACAGCCAGCACCTTGGACCCTTTCTCTTTAATAAATTTGGCTGCAAAAGCTCCCACCGCTCCGAATCCCTGTATGGATACAGTTGCTTTATTTAGTTCCACTCCCCGGAAAGGAGCTGCGCACTCAGCCGCTTCCACTACCCCGTATCCTGTGATTCCCAATTCGTCATAAGGCAAGCCTCCTAATTCTGCCGGCGTGCCCACGGCCGCCCTCATGTCTTCAGCCTCGTCCAGGGCTATAGCTCCGTCTTTTTCGGCAAATCCCATGTCATTTCCGAATACGTATTCATCAGGAAGGAATTTACGGATCTTCTTCACGTAAGCCCTAATGATCTCTTCTTTATAAGGCGACTTGGGGTCATTCCGAATTCCTGCTTTGGCCCCGCCCAGGAAAATGTCGGCCATGGCCCATTTCCAGGTCATGGTCCGGGCTAACCGAAAACAATCTAGAAGGGTCATGTTCGGGTCCATACGGCAGCCGCCTTTTCCCGGTCCTCGGGCCGTGTTGTCGATCACCACCATCCCCTTCATCCCTGTTTTGGTATCATGAACCACAATAATTTTTTCAGGTCCAAACTCATCCATCCATTCAAATACATCTGCCATAGTAGTTTCCTTCTTTCTAACTTTTTTCAGTTAAGTTCATTGTATAGGAAATTCCTTTTTTCAACTTTAGTCCGCCTTAGGCGGATCACTTTTGACAA
>JASEHN010000164.1 GCA_030018715.1 Thermodesulfobacteriota bacterium
CTGGTGCCAAGAAGTTTCCTTCTTACAAACATGTTTGTATTAATGAGGCGCTAAGTGCCTAAAAAAAGACTGTCAGATTTCAAATGGATTGTCCTTTTGGGCTTTGGCCTTGCTCTACTTCACCTGGGCCACGAAGGGGGGGCACGAGGATAGAGAACCCCCAAAATTGGGCAACGATCAAGGGAAATTAAGGTTGATTAAGTAGGCGACCTATGGTATGAAATTTAGAATTTACGTTTCCGGTGGGATGATGAAGAGTTCTCCCGGTTTTTATAATCGTCGGCAACAAGCTGACAAAAAACTTTCGAAAAGAGGTTTTGATGGAGATCCGAGTTCTGGGTTGTTATGGGGGAGAATTACCCGGATATCGATTTTGCAGCTTCGCGGTAGATGGAAAATTGCTGTTGGACGCGGGAGCCGTTACCTCAGTCCTCCGCCTTCCCGAACAGCGCCGCCTTTCTTACGTCCTGGTCACCCACACCCATCTTGACCATATCAAAGACATTCCTTTCCTGGCAGCCAACCTGGTAGAGGAGCGTTTCCATCAACCGGTGAACATTATCAGCACCGGGCAGATCATCGAAAGGATTAAATCCCATCTTTTTAACGATGCTTTATGGCCGGATTTCACGGTCCTGCCCACCGTAGAATTTCCGGTGTTAAAGTTTATCTCCATCGAACCTGAAATGGATGTTCCCATGGGGGAATTTACCATCCGGGCCATTCCTGTGAACCATACGGTCCAGGCCGTTGGCTACATCATTCACAAAGGGCGAAGCGCCATCCTCTACACCGGGGACACCGGGCCGACGGAACGTATCTGGGAAGAGGCCAATAGCCTCAAGGATTTAAAAGCGGTGATGGTCGAGACTTCCTTTCCTAACGGGTTGCGGGCCATTGCCGAAAGCAGCGGCCACCTGACCCCGATGATGCTGAAACGGGAGCTTAAAAAACTTCGCCGCAAAGACATCCCCGTCCTGCTGGCCCACATGAAACCCCAATATTTGAGCTTACTCCGGAAAGAGGTCGGCAACATGGGTCGCCCCAAGATCTCTTTTTTACGGCAGGGAGCGCGTTACCGGTTTTAGGATATGGAAGATACCGATCTCCAGTGGATTCAGTGCAAGGCCTGCCGGGAAATGCTTTACCGCAAGGAAGTAGAGCGTAACCTGCAGGTTTGCCCCAAATGCAATTACCATTTTCGCATCTCGACCGCGGAGCGGCTATCCCTGGTGCTGGATGAAGGAAGCTTTGTGGAGAGCGATACCAACCTGGAACCACTGGACCCTCTGCGGTTTAAGGATAAGATGAAATATGAGGAGCGAGTTCTGGAGAGCCAGCAAAAAACCCGCACCAAAGAAGCCCTGGTGAGCGGCCAGGGGACGATCTGCGGGCAGCGCGTCATGATCGGAGCAATGAATTTTGAATTTATGGGGGGCTCCATGGGATCGGTGGTGGGGGAGAAGATTGCCCGCCTGGCCGAGAGGGCGATAGCTGAGAGTTGCGGGGTTATCATTTTTTGTTCATCAGGCGGAGCGCGCATGCAGGAGGGAATTCTTTCCTTGATGCAGATGGCCAAGACCAGCGCGGCCATTGCCCGGTTGAAAGGAAATGGCCTGCCATACATTTCTGTACTCACCGATCCAACAACGGGCGGTGTCTCGGCGAGTTTTGCCATGTTAGGCGATGTGATCCTGGCTGAGCCCAAAGCGATCATTGGGTTTGCCGGTCAGCGGGTGATCGAGCAGACCATCAAGCAAAAATTACCCGAAGGGTTTCAACGGTCCGAATACCTGCTGGAACATGGGATGATTGACCTGATCGTTGAGCGCAAAGAGATGAAAAAGGTGATAGGCAAGCTCCTGTCTTTGCTTAAGAAGCAGAAGAAGCGGGAGATTGAAACGTAGATGGCGGAGAGAAAAGGGGAGTTAAAAAAAGATTACCGGGAGACCCTGGATTATCTTTTCGGATTGCAACGGTTCGGGATTAAACTGGGACTGGCTAATATAACGGCGTTGCTCAGGCATATGGGCGACCCCCATGCCGGGTTGCCGGCCGTTCATATTGCCGGCTCCAATGGTAAAGGTTCCACCGCAGCCTTTTTAGCTTCTGTGCTGCGGCAGGCCGGCTTGCGGGTCGGTCTTTATACCTCTCCCCATCTGGTGGACTTTAGCGAGCGAATCCAGGTTGAGGGTATGGCCATTTCAACGGAAAGAGTAGTCCAATATACGGAATATATCCGGAAAGTGGTGGAGAAGCTAATCCAGAATGGAGAATTGGACCTAAGTCCAAATTCCCAATCTTTCCCCAAAGGCATTGATCCCGAAAAGGCCACGATCACTTTTTTCGAATTCACCACGGCGATGGCTTTCCTCCATTTCCGGGAGGAGGGAGTTAAGATGGCCGTACTGGAGACAGGGCTGGGCGGAAGGCTGGATGCCACGAATGTGATCGATCCTCTGCTCTCCCTGATTACCCCCATCTCCCTGGAGCATCAGCAGTATCTGGGGAAAACGTTGTTAAAAATCGCCAGCGAAAAAGCGGGGATAATTAAACCAAAGCGGCCCTTACTCACCTCAGCCCGCCAGCCCCGGGTGATTGCTTTATTCCGCCAGAGGTGCCGGGACCTCGGTTCCCCTTTCTATGTATGGGGTGAAGATTTTAAAGTAAAGAAGCAGGCCAACCAGATTATTGATTTTCAGGGCAGGTCCCATTGCTGGGCCGGTCTGCGCCTGGGCCTTGCCGGTAACCACCAGGTGGTCAACGCCTCCTTAGCTCTGGCCGCAGTGGAGGCATTGATGGAATCCGGGTTTATCATTAAGGAGGCGCAGGTAAGAGAGGGTATCGGGCAAGCCAGGTGGCCGGGGAGACTGGAACTGATCGGAGAAAATCCCAGGGTTCTTCTGGATGGAGCGCACAACCCCGAGGCCACGCGGGTGCTTAAGAAAGTTTTGCGGAAGGATTTTCCGCGTCGCCGGCTGATCCTGGTCATGGGCATTATGGCGGATAAGGATATTCCCCAGATGATGGCCAACTTAGCGCCGCTGGCCGACCTTTTGATTCTGACCAGGCCAAAGATGGACCGGGCTGCCTCCCTGGATCTCTTGCGGGAGCAAGCAGCTCCTTTTAAAGAGCCCGCGGCAGAGATTGACGATGTGGGTCAAGCCCTTGACCACGCCCTAAGCCTGGCCAACCATGAGGACTTGGTCCTTGTCTCCGGATCTCTTTTTACAGTGGGAGAAGCCCGCGCTCATTTAGTCAAAAAGGGCATGGTTCTCTCTTGATTTACTTTATCATCTCATCTGCAACCACCCTTCTCTTTTTTTTCTTCGCCTTTTTTACCAGCGCGCTGGCGCAGGTTCCCCTCCCGGTGCAGACCGATGCTTCCGGCGACCCCATACAGATGCGGGCAGACCATATTTCTTACGACAGAGCTTTAAACCTTTATGTTGCCGAGGGCAAGGTAGAGATCTTACAGGGCAAACGGAAACTCACCGCAGACCGGGTTCTGCTGAATGCCAGGACCAATGAAGCTGAAGCCGCGGGAAATGTGGTTCTAATTCAGGAAGAAGATGTTCTTAGCAGCGAACGAATGAAAATCGACCTGGAAGCCAACCTGGGAATTATCATAAAGGGATCTCTTTTCCTGAAGAAGCAAAATTTTTACCTTAGGGGGGAAGAGATCGAAAGGCTGGGTGAAGAAACCTACCGGGTAAGAGGAGGAAGTTTCACCACCTGCGATGGGGATTGGCCAGCCTGGCGTTTCACGGGCAGGGAGACCCTGGTAACCCTGGAAGAATATGCTTCGGTGTGGGGGGCCACTTTTCAAGTAAAAAACTTTCCTTTGCTTTATTCCCCTTATTTGTTCTTTCCGGTGAAAACTAAGCGGCAGTCCGGCTTGCTTATTCCCCGGATAAGTTATTCGGAAACTTCCGGGGTGGAAGTGGCCAACGCCTATTTTTGGGCCATTGCCCCGAATATGGATGCCACCTTTTACCTTGACCTGGCTTCCATAAAGGGAGTGGGTGAAGGAATAGAATACCGGTACGTCCGCAGGGAGGAAAGCGCAGGGATTTTTTACGGGTATCATACCCGAGAATGGGCACAGTACAGGGAAAAACGCACCGATCAATTGGACCGCAAGCCTGACCGCTGGCAAGTGGACCTGCAGTACGAAGAGTATTTCAACCAGAACTTCTTTGCCAAGACAAGAATCAGGGAGTTAAGCGACCGCCAGTACTTCAAAGATTATGGCCAAACCTACGAGGAGCGGGGAAGCGAGCAGGTTTACTCTTTTCTATCGGTAACGAAGAGCTGGGAACGGTTCAGTCTTTTCGGGGAGATTCGTCAAACCGTTGATCTGAGGCGGGATGACAAATCCACCCTGCAAAATTTTCCCGTGATGAATTTCATGGGAATCAGACAGCAGATTTTGAACTCCCCTTTCTATTTCGGCCTGGATTCTTCCTATGGTTATTTCTGGCGAGAACAGGGGGTTACCGGGCATCGTTTAGACCTCCATCCCCGGCTTTCCCTTCCCCTGCGGTGGGAAATTTTTGAGATTACGCCGGATTTGGGAGTCAGGGAGACGCTTTACAGGAGCCGCAATGGAGCAGAAGAGTCTCACCGCCGGCAATTATGGGATTTCAAAACCACAATGGCCACGGAAATTTACCGCATTTTCGAGACAGGGTCGAAAGATGTTCCGAGATGGAAACACCTGATTCGGCCCGAAATCGTTTACACCTATATACCCGACGTGGATCAACGGCAGATTCCTGATTATGATACGCCTGTCCCGACGACGAACGCCATCACCTACGGCATCACCCAGCGTTTGATCGGAAAAGTTTTTGATAATGCCGGAAAAAGCCGTTACCATGAATTCGCCTATTTTAAATTGAGCCAAAGCTACGATTTATTTGAAGCGAATCGGCGGGTAAGCCCGGGCAGTGAACCGAGCCGGCCCTTCAGTGTGATCAGTGGAGAGTTGAGAGTCAACACTTTTAAATACCTAAAAGCGGAGAATGTAACTACTTATGACCCCAACCAGAACCGTTTTCTGACCTTTTATACCTCTGTGGAACTTACCGATTCGCGGGGCGACCGGTTGAACCTGGAATACACCTGGGCCAACGGAACCCAGGATCAGATCAACGCCAACCTCAAAGTTAAGATAATGCCCGCCCTGGATGGTTCATACGGGATACGTTATTCCCGTCTCGACAGTCAGACTCTGGAATCCCTTTACGGTTTGCATTACCGCCATCAGTGCTGGGGCGTAGAATTGTCTTATTCGGAAAGACCATCCATTGCCGGCCAGCCAGCCGAAAAAAAAGCCATGGTCATGCTAACGCTCATGGGGGTGACTTCAGTCGGGAAGCAGTGAGTCAGGATAAAGCCCGCCGCGCATCTCATTTATTACCGAAAAAGTACTGTCTTATCACCGCCCGTAGAAAAGCCTTGGGGGCCTTATCTGGTGCCATACTTCATCGCAGACCCCCAGCTCCTCCGGCGAAAGGGTAGTTTCAGCGGCGCTTAAATTATGCTCCAATTGGGCAATGGAGGTTGCGCCGCAAACAATCGAGGTGATGGTTTTATTGCTCAAAACCCAGGCCAGGGCAAATTTGGGCAGGGTCTTGCCGTGGTCTTCGGCGATTTTTTTCAGTTGTTGCACAGCGGCAAAATTGAGGTCATTCCAGTATTTCTGATTATAGGTGTAGCCCTGATGGGCCAGACTGAACCTGGCCCCCTCCACCGGCCCCTTTTCCTTTTCATACTTCCCGGAAAGGAATCCTGCGGCCATTGGACTAAACACACATACGCCGACTCCTTCTTCCGCGCAGAGCGGCAGAAGCTCATATTCAATATCTCGCGTAAGCAAATTATAGGGCGGTTGAATGCAGTCCCAGCGGGCCAGGTTATACTTATCGCTTATCCAGAGGGCCTTGCTAAGTTGAAAGGCCCTGTAATTGGAACAGGCAAGATACCTTACCTTTCCCTGACGGACCAGGTCATCCATGGCCCGCAGGGTCTCTTCCAGGGGCGTGTCATAATCCGGCATATGGGCGTAGTAGATGTCCAGATAATCCGTATCCAGGCGTTTAAGGCTTTCTTCAATTCCCTGCATGATATGTTTACGGGAGAGCCCGATATCATTGGGACTTGTATCCTCTTTACCCTGCCAGGGGGTAAAAGGCTTTGGGCGGGCCAGGTCAATCGGCCCGGATATTTTCTGCTCGCCGTACTTTTTCCCCAATTTTAATATATGCCCGACTTTCGAGGCCAGTACAAGGGAATGGCGCTCTCCTTTAATTGCCTTGCCCACGATTTGCTCGGTTACGCCGTTGACATACATATCCGCCGTATCGATGAAGTTAATGCCTGCATCTATTGCCCGATGAATGATTCTGATCGATTCTCTTTCTTCCACCTGGCGCCCAAAAGTCATGGTACCAAGGCAAAAAGAGGAAACCTTAAGGCCCGTCCTTCCCATCTTTCTGTATTCCATCTAATCCCTCCCGTTTATCATATCAATTTAGCGTTTTTAAAGGACACGCTCAAGTTAAGTGAACTAAAGTGCCTAAAGTGAACTAAAGTTGATGATCTCGTAAAAAGTCCCAAAGCCCCTTTCCCCGTCATTCCGGCAAAAGCCGTAATCCAGTTATTTCAAATAGTTATCAAGCCCCTGGACTCCGGTTTTCACCGGAGTGACGACTTTTTACGAGGCCATCAATCATGGTTTTAAAAACTCTGTGATCTCTGTGCCCTCTGTGGCTAATTTAATTGTATAGGAATTTCCTTT
>JASEHN010000165.1 GCA_030018715.1 Thermodesulfobacteriota bacterium
TGGACTCCTGCTTTCGCAGGAGTGACAGTTTTACGACTTTTTACGAGACCATCAACATTTATTTTTATATTTTTTCTACTTACGGCCTAATCCTATAAAAGAAAAAGGGGTCAGTCAAGCCATTTTTAAAAAAAGGTGGCTTGAAATTATTAATATTTAAGGAGAATTTGAATGTCGTATTGCTCCCGGCTGCGCTAGAGAAGCAGAAGGTCACTTGCCTTTAAACCCACAGCGGGGATAAAAAATATCAAGCAGGGCAAAAGAAATATTTTTATTTTTCAGAAATAATGTTAAAAACATCCCATGTACGATTGGGTGTATATTTACGAATTGGAAGGAAATATAAAATCTCAGATTCCTTATTTGGCCGATGAAGATTACATTGGCTTTTGGAAAGAAGCTAATTATTCTTTCCTCTTCTTTAAAAAAGAGAAGAAAGCTTTATTCCAGAGGATTTCCCTTCCTTACCGCTCTGAACTGGTTATCCGCCATGAAGATTGGGAATCCGGGCAATCCCTGGACTTGCTCCGCGTGGGAAAAATAACCATCCATCCTCCATGGAAAACCCCTCCGGCAAACGATGGAGTGAACATCTGTATTGACCCATCCATGGCTTTCGGCTCCGGCTATCATGCTACGACCAAGGGCTGTTTAACCCTGATCGACCATCTTTTCCAGGAATTCATTCCCGCGAAGGTACTCGATCTGGGCACGGGGACAGGCATTCTTTCCATCGCATGTTTAAAGATGGGGGCTCAAAAAGCCTACGGTATCGACTACAATAACCTTTCCACGGCGACGGCCGGCAAGAACCGAAGTTTGAACGGTCTTACGGAAAACTTACATTTGTGGATGGGCGATGCGCGGGATTTCCTGCACCTCGACGCCGACTTACTCATTGCCAATATGCACTTTCAGATCATAGACCAAATCACCAACCTAAAAGATTTTTATTCAAAAAAATATTTTATTATTTCGGGCCTGATCGGGCACGAAGGGTATCTCATCGAAAATAAACTAAAAAAAAGACTCCATCTTTTAGATAAAGATCAAGAAAATTTCTGGTTCAGTTATCTTTTCCAACAGTAGAGTTCTCTTCTGTCCTTCCGGCCTTACCACGGAACCAGCTAAAATTAAGGTGATGTAGGTCAGATGAAAAAAAATTCTTTACTTCATATCCCATTTTCTGATATTGGATCCATGTATCTCTTCGAAAGACGAAAGGATCATTGATGGAAACAGTACAGAGGAGAGAAGGAGGTCTGTCATGCCGGCCATTGAAAAGGATACCCTTTTAAAGATCTACAGTAACATGGTGCGACTGCGGGTTTTTGACGACAAGGTGAATTTGCTGGTCGAAAGCGGGATCCGCATAACCCAGCATTCCACTCGGGGACAGGAGGCAACCCAGATCGCCGCGACGGCCGCCCTGGAGCCCAATGATTATGTGATGCCTTACCATCGCGGATGGGGATGGGCCATAGGCAAGGGGATGGATCCAAAAATCTTACTTTCCGAGCTCATGGGAAAGGGAACCGGCTGTTGCGCCGGAAAGGGAGGGGTTCATATCGCCGATTGGAAACTCCGGATTATGGGACGACCTGGAGTCCAGGCAGCCCATGTTCCCATTGCGGCGGGTGTGGGCTTATCGATCAAAATGAGGAAGGCCAAGGATGTGGTTCTGTGTTTCTTCGGAGACGGGGCTTCCAACGAAGGAAACATCCATGAGGGAATGAACCTGGCGGCAGTATGGAAAGCGCCAGTCGTCTTCATCTGCGAGAACAACCTTTATGCCCTTTTCACTCCCAATATTGAAACGACCTCAGTACAAGACATAGCCGATCGGGCTCAAGGGTATGGGATTCCGGGAGCCATCATCGACGGGAATGATGCCATTGCCGGGTATGAAGCGGCGAAGGAAGCGATTAACCGAGCCCGTTCGGGGCAAGGCCCAACCCTTATTGAAGCCAAGACCTACCGGATTCACGGACATACGGCCATGGACCGGTTCCATTTAGGGGGATACCGTCCGAAGGAGGAAGTGGACGAGTGGGAGAAGAAGGACCCGGTGAAGAAACTGCGGGAGAGATTGATGGAAATTAGAATGGCCACGGCGCAAGAACTGGATGAGATCGATCAGAAGACGAAAGAGGAGATCGAGGAAGCGGAGAAGTTCGCGAAAGAGAGTCCATATCCCACACGAGAAGACATTTTGCGGGATGTTTATTGCGAAGCGTAAAGCACAGGAGGAGGGATTCCAATGGCAGCGAGAGAAATGACCTATGCGGAAGCTCTGAGAGAAGCGCTGCGGGAAGAGATGGCGCGAGATGAGCGGGTGATCATAATGGGGGAGGATGTGAAGATCAATGTGTGGACGGTGACCCGCGACCTTCATAAGGAATTCGGGGATCGGGTAATTAATTGTCCCCTCTCCGAGTCAGGATTCTCGGGAGCGGGAGTTGGTGCCGCCCTAACCGGGATGCGGCCGGTGGTGGAAATCATGTACCATGATTTCACCCTCTATGCCGCTGACTCCATTGCCAACCAAGCAGCGAAGTACCGGTATATGTGCGGGGGGGGAGATTTTAAAGTCCCCATCGTCTTCCGGGTAGCCGGCGGCGGAAGCTCCGGTGGTTCCGGGTGTCACCATGGGCAGTCGCTGGAAGCCACTTTCATTCATTTTCCCGGGCTCAAGGTGATCTTCCCCTCGAATCCCTATGATGCCAAGGGTTTGCTCAAGACAGCCATTCGGGATAATAACCCTGTGGTTTTTTTCGAACACAAGTTGTGCTACCCCATCAAGGGGGCGGTTCCGGCAGGAGATTATACCGTTCCCATAGGAAAGGCTGAGGTAAAACGAGAGGGGAAAGATGTAACCATCGTTTCCTATGCTTACATCCTGCACAAGGCGCTGAAAGCTGCGGACCAATTGGCCGAAGAAGGAATTGAAGCCGAGGTTATTGACTTGCGGACTCTACGGCCGGTGGATACCGAGTGCATCCTGAAGTCGGTGCAGAAGACCTCTAAGCTGGTCACTGCCGAGGAAGGGACCAAGATGGGAGGAGTGGGGGCCGAGATTGCGGCCATTGTGGCCGAAGAGGGATTGCAATATCTGGATGCTCCCATCAAGCGGGTCGCCGCTGCCGAGTGGATCATTGCCAGCTCCGCCTACGCAGATCAAATGGGAATTCCGCAGGTGGAGGACATAGCCAGGGCGGTAAAGGAATTGTTTTAAGAGTAAAAATTGATGAACTCGTAAAAAGTCCAAAAGCCACTTTCCCCGTCATTCCGGCGAAAGCCGGAATCCAGTTATTTCAAGGATTTATCAAACCTCTGGACTCCGGTTTTCACCGGAGTGACGACTTTTTACGAGGCCATCAAAATTGTGCAGAATGGAGAGGAAATGGCCGTAGAGGTTAAGTTATCGAGTTTGGGAGTTTCCATCACCGAGGGAACCATCGTCCGCTGGTTAAAGAAAGAAGGGGAACCAGTTGAAAAGGGGGAGATTCTCGCCGAAGTGGAAACGGAAAAGGTAAATTTTGAGATCGTAGCCCCGGAAGCAGGAGTTCTGCTAAAAATCTTGTATGGAGAGAAGACCATTGCCAAGGTCGATTCCACGGTAGCCCTGATCGGGAGCCTGGGAGAAGATATCTCCGCTTATCTGGAGAAGGCGGTGGAGGAGGAGAAGAGGGGTGCCGAGCCGCGGGCCGTTGCCGCCAGAAAAAGAGAGGCAGCCGTGGCCGGAGAGGTGAAAGCTTTCCCGGCGGCCAAGATGCTAGCCAAGCAGCATGGGATTGATATCCGCATGGTTCCGGGCACAGGACCCGAAAGGCAGATTACCAAGGAAGATGTGGAAAATTATATCCAAGAGCGGCGGACCCGGCGGGAAGACAGGATTCTGGAATTGGAAGAAGTGATTCCCTTTGTAGGCATTCGCAAGACCATTGCCGATGCCATGTCCCACAGCGTGCACACAGCGGCTCATGTCACTACTATTGCCGAAGTGGATATGACCGAATTGGTGAAGTCGCGGGCGGAAATCGCCCCAAAGTGGAAAGAGGAAGGGATCAGCCTGACCTACGTTCCATTTGTAATCAAGGCCGCAATAAATGGGATTGAAAAATTTCCCGTGATCAATTCCGAGCTCGACAAAGAAGGCCTGGTGATCAAGAAATATATCAACTTTGGAGTCGTGGTGGCGATTCAGGAGGGGCTTATCACCCCGGTCATCCGTAGGGTGGAGACCAAGAGTCTCAAAGAGATCGCCAAAGAACTGGATGAAATATCGATCCGGGCGAGGGACCGGAAGCTTTCCCTGCAGGATCTGCGAGGGGGGACGATTACCCTTTCCAATCCCGGCGTCTTCGGAGCGGTCATTGCCACCCCCATCATCTACCAGCCGCAGAATGCGATTCTGTGGATGGGAAGGATTGCTAAAACGCCGGTGGTGCGGGAGGATGCCATCGTCATCCGATCCATGATGTATCTTTGCCTTTCTTACGACCATCGGGCCATCAATGGGAGCATCGGCGCTCAATTCCTGCAGCATGTGAGAAGATCCTTGGAGGACCCAGAGAAATTGCTGGATGGTTGAGATCTCATTTTGTCCCCTCACCGTTCCCCTCTCCTTCACTGGGGGTGAGGAATGGATTAGAGGGCGTTAGTTTATGAATGATTAAGGAGAATCGCCATGAACCTAAATAATCAGGTTGCCATTGTAACCGGGGGCGGTCAAGGGCTGGGACAACAAATCGCCCTCCGCCTCGCCCAGGAGGGAAGCACGCTGATCATCGCGGACATCAATGAAAAGGGTTCCTGGGAAACCGCTGAAATGATCGCCAAGCGAGGAAACGGAAAAGCCAAAGTGATTCCCACCGACATTACCTATGAAAACCAGGTCGCTGAGTTGATCAAAGGCACTCTGGAAATCGGTAACCGGATCGACATCCTGGTCAATAATTCAGGAATCATGGGGCCGGTCAAGAACATCGAAGACATTTTTCTGGAGGAATGGGAAGCAACCATGAAGGTAAATCTCCGGGGAATGTTTCTCTGCTGTAAACATGCCATCCCCGTGATGAAAAAGCAGGAGAAAGGAAGCATTATCAACATTGCTTCCATCACCGGGAAGCGTCCTTTGACCCAGCGCACGCCCTATGCCACCACCAAAATGGGGGTAATCGGCCTGACCCGTACCCTGGCCGCCGAAGTGGGGAAATGGAAAATCCGGGTAAATGCCATTTGCCCTGGTGCTTTGATCGGCAGGCGGATCGACTTGGTAATTGAAGGGATCATGAAGTATTCAGGAAAGAGCCGCGAACAGGTCATCGCCGAAAGAACAGAAGCCGCGGCCCTAAAAACCTTTGTCGACCCGAAATACGTTGCCTCGGTCGTGGCTTTCCTCTGTTCGGAAGAAGCCGCCATGATCACCGGGCAGGATATCAACGTCTGCGCCGGGACCGTCATGTACTAAGGAAAAGCGCATCCCCTGCCTCTACATTAAGGTTTTGGGCATTTCTTGGGAATCTTAACCCTACAACGACACTTGTTAATTTCTAATAATACAATATATCGCGCTGTAGCCACCTAAATCATACCATTATGTTGAGCCAAAAGTGCTAAATGACGTTGTAGGGTTAACCAAAAGGTCGGGGAAGATAAAAAAATAAAAAGGAAATTCAATAAGCTTCCTTTCAAAAACGCTTTCGCATTTTTTCTCTAATTATGATATATTTTGCAGTAACGATTAAGTAAATAGTCCCATAATCTCCCCAAAGAAAGAAGGAGAAATCCCGCTCAAA
This sequence comes from Thermodesulfobacteriota bacterium, assembly GCA_030018715.1. Lineage (GTDB taxonomy): Bacteria > Desulfobacterota > SM23-61 > SM23-61 > SM23-61 > JAHJQK01. The sequence goes on from JASEHN010000165.1 coordinate 5,802, forward strand.
AACCTCTTCTTTCTAGAATTGAAAAAACATGAAAGCCGCTGTCTTTAAAGAGAAAAACTTGTTGGTGGTCGAAGACATTCCTGACCCGAAGCCGAAGGATGATGAAATTCTTATGAAAGTGAGTTACTGCGCCATTTGTGGATCCGACCTTCACCGTTATTGCTACGGGATGATGAGCGGCGGGACCATCATGGGCCACGAATACTCGGGTGTTGTCGTCGATGTGGGTAAAAATGTGAAAGCTTTCAAGGTGGGTGATCGCGGGACACGCTGCGGAGGAAAAATCACGCCGGGGAGGGATCTCCCGAATTTTCCCCCGCGATACAGCGCCAAGGAGAGGGGGTTCTTACCTTTGAAACCTGGGGCCTATGCCCAATACATGACTGCTCCAGCAGAAATGACGATGAAGATCCCGGAGGAAATCACCGATCTGGAAGCCTCGCTGATTGAACCCTTAACGGTTGCCGTGCACATGGTCAGAATTTCTAACATCCGCTTGGGGGACAAAACTGTGGTTCTGGGGGCTGGCCCGATTGGACTTTTTGCCCAACAATGTGCCAGCTTGGCGGGGGCCTCTAAAGTTTATGTTTCCGACATTAATCCTGCCCGGTTAATAGCCGCTTTAAAGTTGGGGGCCCATCAGGTCTTCGATCCTACCAAGGTTGATCTGGTAAAAGAAATCGTGGCCCTGACTGACGGCTTAGGAGCTGACCTGGCCTTTGAATGCGCAGGGGCCAAACCTACCTTGCAGCAAGCCCTCGAGCTAGTCAAAATGGGTGGAAGGGTGATGGTGGTTTCTCTGGCTTGGGAGCAGGTTGACTGCCTGCCAGTGGAATGGGTGGGAAGAGAAGTGGAGATGAAGGCCTGTTACGGTCATTTGAACAGTGAATGGCTCATTTCTCTCGCCCTCATGCAAGAAAAAAAGATTCAAACCAAGCCCATGATATCCAAGATCATCGGTCTA
>JASEHN010000166.1 GCA_030018715.1 Thermodesulfobacteriota bacterium
ATCCTATGCAATCCGGCCCCTAACCCCCTGTGTCAAGTGTGGGTAAGGATCAGCCCAGAGGGAGAGGGAATAGAGCCAGGCGAGGATAAAGAGAGTGATGAGGAAGAGGAGTCCCGGAAAAAGAAAAAATTGGGATTCAGCCTGATATTTGATGTAGTGCGCCGTTTTGCGCAACCCCTCGGGATTCATCTTCCTGAATGGGAAGGCCGCATAATTGAAACTGAGAAGGGGGTAGTCCGACTTCTGTCATTAACGGAAAGAGCAAACCAGCTTTTCGGGGAAGGAGGAACACAGGCTGTTGCTGACAAGTTAGAAAGAAGCCGTGAAACCTCAGCTCAATTATTACTCTTCCCACAAGGCACAAAAGATTCGGCCCCCGAAATAAGAGGCCGAGGCCGCAGGAAGAAATCTGCGGGAATGGTCTCAGACGAATCCCTGAAGACCCAGCGGGGGGCAACGACGCTGGACCGTGTCCATGCGGCCATGCTCCTTCAGGCCAGCGGCCGGGCAAATGCATTGCGGGCTTTGCTAAAGGAGGAATTGGACCGCGGCCCCGATTTCCTGCGCCTTGCCAACGCCTTGTCGGCGTTGTATCCTAAGGACAGCGAGGAAAAGCGGCTCCTTGATGCCATGTTACTGGCTATGCCAAGATAGGAGGTGGGAACCAATGACCAGTGGCGATGATCTTCTCAAAAAAGTGATAGAACGCATCCTGGCGGTTGCAAAGCCGGACCGAATCATTCTGTTCGGCTCCACAGCGACAGGCTCGATGACGCGCGACAGCGACTTGGATCTACTGGTTCTCGAGCGGGGCCTTGAAAACCAGCGGCAGGAAAGTGCCCGGTTACGGGAAGCCTTGGGGGATCTTGGTGTTCCCGTAGATGTTTTTGCCATGGACCCCGAACGGTTTGAAGAAACCAAAGAGGTTATTGGCGGCTTAGCATATCCGGCAAACAAGTACGGGAGGGTGATCTATGAAGCCGCCTGAGGAAATAAAGGCTGAATTCACTCGCGAATGGCTGCGGAAAGCCGGAATCGATTTTAAAACCGCGCAGCACCTTTGTCAAAGCGGGCCTGATTTTGCTGAGGGATCGGCATTCCACTCTCAGCAGGCAGCAGAGAAATACCTGAAGGCATTTTTGGTGTGGCACCAGATTGAATTCCAGAAGACTCACGATATTAAGGCTTTGTTGAGGCTTGCGGCCAAAGCGGACGAAAATATCCCCGAAATTCTACAAGATGCCGTGAGATTGACTCCCTACGGGGTGGAATATCGTTATCCGGGTGATTATCCGGAGGTCACAAGGAGCGATGCAGAGAGGGCCTTCTCGTTGGCCGATCGTGTTCGCGCGGAAATCCGGAGTCGTTTGCCAAGTCATACGCTTGAATGAAGAACGGAGCATCATTCTATGGAGCCCTGGCACAAAGTCGCGATACCTCAAAAGAAAGCCAAAGAAGGTAGTTCATTCAATCCTGATGAATTCGCCATCCATCTTGAGCGGGTAGTTGCAAAGACTGCCCCCGAGGACTACCGGGACCCTTCTCAGTTCTTTGCCCCCACCTGCTTTACCCGATCTGTCCGGGAACATGCGGCCATGCCTCTTCCGGCGAGTGGGAGGACAAACGCCCTCCGTGCTCTTCTCAAGGCTGAGATCGACCGCGGTCCCGATTTCCTCCGGCTTGCCAATGCCCTTTACGCCCTGTATCCCAAAGACAGCGAGGGAAAACGTCTTCTCGACGCCATGCTTTTGGCAGTACCCAGATAAGGAGGATGATGTTGTGCTTAAAAGCCTGCTGATTAGAGATTTCAAATCCCTGGAAGATGTAAAAGTCAACCTGCCGGCGTTATCGGTGCTATTCGGCCCAAATGCTGCCGGGAAGAGCAATTTTTTTGATGCGGTTCAGGCTTTATCGAGGTTGGCAAGCAGCCGAACACTAGCTGATGCTCTTTCTGATCCAATACGGGGCTACCCAATTGAAGCATTTACTTTCCCGGCGGGTGGGCTTGCTGCTTTGTATAATAAGGAAACCGCCGTTTTTTTTCTCGAGGCTGAACTTGATGTTGGTAAGGAACATTATGGTTACCTTTACAACATTGAAGTCCAGATACATCCGGGGTCTGGTGGATTAAGGGCGACAGGGGAATACCTGACAGCTCTTGGCCGGAGGGGTGAACCCAAAGGGAGTGCGTCAATTGAAAGGGTGGATGATCAATTACGCATTCGCCGGAAAAGCAAACCCGCGAATCCCCGGCGGGAGCCAATTGGGTTAAATTATGCAGTTCTATCCGACTCTCGTTTAAGTGGAGTTGAATATAGAGGAATCGAACGATGCAGAAATGAGATGTCAGGTTGGCGAACCTATTACCTTGATCCCCGTATGGCCATGCGTTCGGCAAAACCTCCCTCAGATGTTCGTGATATCGGGGTTCTCGGGGAAGATATTGCACCTTTTCTTTATCGATTAAGAGCAGAAAATTCGAAGTATTTTGAGGCGGTGAAAAGAACGCTCCGCTCTCTTATCCCGAGCGTGGAAGACCTTTCCGTCGATCTCGATAAACGTCGAGGAACACTCGACATTCAAGTTCGCCAGGGGGGGATTGATTTCTCCTCACGAATCGTCTCCGAGGGGACCCTTCGCGTCCTTGCTCTTTGTGCGCTCGCCGTCAACCCGTGGAGTGGCTCCTTGTTAGCTTTCGAAGAACCAGAAAATGGAGTTCATCCGCGCCGCCTTGAATTGATAGTCGAGCTTCTCACATCGCTGGCAGTGGAGAGAGGCCGCCAAATCATCGTCACTACTCATTCACCCCTTCTTTGTAATGCCATCATGAAACGAAGTAAATTAAATCCCGGGAAAATCGCCCTGTTGCGAGTCCGGCAGGGAAAGAACGGTACCGAAATAATTCCATTTGAAGCTACCGGTGAACTCTTTGAAGATGGGGAAATAAAAAAGGCATTAACAAGTGGGACAGAGGATGGGCTTTTTGAAAGCCTAATATTACGGGGGTTGCTTGATGAATAGTCCGATCCTTATAGACCTTTTCGCAGAAGATCGTGCTCATGAAGAATTCTTAAAAGCAATGATCAACCGCATCGCTAAGGAAGAGACAAAGGAAGTTTCTCTACAGATCAGATCTGCGAGAGGAGGGCATGGTCGTGTACTGAATGAATTGGCGATTTACCAAAAAGCTGTACTCCACTCGGAAAGCTCCCTTTTAAGAATGCCCGACCTCCTTATTGTTGCCATAGACGCCAATTGCAGGAACTTTAATGAAGCAAGGCAAGAAATTGAAAAAGCCCTTGAAAAGAGTTTCATAGACCGGACAATAATAGCCTGCCCGGATCCGCATGTTGAACGCTGGTATCTTGCAGACCCCGACTCTCTTAAAAAAGTTATTGGGGTGGGGCCCAAAGTAGGGAGGAAGAAATGTGAGAGGGGCTACTATAAATCGATATTGTCTAAAGCGATTATAGATGCTGGACATCCTCCAACATTGGGCGGTATCGAGTTTGCCCGTGAAATAGTAGAAAATATGGATTTTTACCGGGCTCGAAAGGGAGAAAGAAGTCTCAACCATTTCTTAAATGCGGCTATCCCCAGCATTAGGTCAATGCAAGTATAGAAGAATGACGGAGGGAGCCCTGACACAAGGTGGCGATACCTCAAAAGAAAGCCAAAGAAGGTAGTTCATTCAATCCCGATGAATTGCCGGCACCCCCTCCGCCCTCTATCCGAAAGAAGGCGAGGAAAAACGTCTGCTGGATGCCCTGCTTTTGGGGGGCGGGTGTGGAGGGAGCACTGAACCAGGCCAAGAGATATGTAGAAGAACTGGGCCTATCCTGCGACATTATTGTTACTGATGGGATCCGTTATCGAATGTACTCCTGCCAAAAAGATTTTGCCCCGAAAGCATATGCCAACCTGATTCGTCTCAAGCAATCAGCGGCCGACTTGTTTGTACGCATGAAGCGGCCATAATGGAGGACTTGTATGGAACCTTGGTACAAAGTAGCGACTCCACGGAAGGAAGTTCGGGAGGGGCGTTCATTCAACCCCGATGAATTTGCTATCGCTCTTGAGCAAGTGGTTGCCGGAACTGCTCCTGACGATTACAAAGACCCAAACAAATTCTTCTCCCGGACTTTTTTCACCAAAGCCCTGTGCGAACACTCAGGGATGGTATTTCGCAGGCTTTCAGGTAAAACGGAAAATACCGCGCCGGTCCTCGCGTTAATCACCCAATTCGGGGGAGGGAAAACACACACTTTAACAGCCTTATATCACCTGGTTCGACACAGAGGCAAGATCAAAAATGATGAGGAAATAAACAAGCTGTTTGCAGATGCTGGTCTCACTAGAATTCCTGACGCCCGGGTAGCGGTTTTTGTGGGAAATGCTTGGGACCCAGCACCAGGTGCCGAGACACCATGGGTCGACATCGCCCGGCAACTTGCTGGAGACGCAGGGGTTGCCGCTTTAGGGCCTGAGGCAAAAACAAAGGTTCCCGGCACGAATAATCTGCGGAAGCTCATCGAAGCCGCAGGGGGTTGCGCTCTGATCCTCTGCGATGAGGTGCTTAATTTCCTGAGCCGCCATCGCGACCAGGCTGAACCTTTTAGGGATTTTCTGGGGAATTTGGTAAGAACGCTTACGGGGACGACCGGGTGCGCAGCGGTTGTCAGCCTTCCTCAGAGCAAACCGGAAATGAGTGATTGGGATCTTCGTTGGCAGGATATTGTCGTCAAAGAGGTCAATCGTGTGGCCAAGAATCTAATATCGAACGACGAGGCGGAGATCAGTGAGGTCGTTCGCCGTCGGCTCTTTGAAGATCTCGGAAGTGAGCGCATGCAAAAAAACGTGGCCAAAGCGTTCGCCGATTGGTGCTTCGAACGCCGGGCCCAGCTTCCCCCTGAGTGGACAGCCGTAGATACTTCGACAACCGAGGCTAAATCCAGAGAATTTCTTCAAAAGAGATTCGAGGCATGTTATCCGTTCCATCCATCCACTCTTTCTGTTTTCCAAAGAAAATGGCAGGCACTTCCCCATTATCAGCAGACTCGTGGGACATTAGCTATGCTGGCCCAGTGGATATCGCTGGCCCTGAAGGAAGGATTCCAAAAAGCACGCCGTGAGCCATTAATCACTCTTGGTTCGGCCCCTCTTGACGTGCCAGAATTTCGAGCTGTCATTCTTGGACAGCTTGGGGAACCGAGGCTAGGGGCAGCTATTGACGCAGATATTTCGGGGAGTCATTCCCACGCGCGCGCCCTCGACGCGGATACCAAGGGGCCGCTTCGCGATATTCATCGACGGGTGGGTGCGACGATTTTATTTGAATCTTCAGGGGGACAGGTGGAGAAATTAGCTCATCTGCCGGAGCTAAGGTTTGCACTGGGCGAGCCGGAAGTGGATACTACCTCCATTGACAATGCCGCTCTGGCATTGGAGAACAAGGCATTCTTCATTCGGAAGGCAGGGACGGATGGATTTCAGATCCGCCATCAGGCAACGCTAAAGAAAGTAGTAAATGACCGGCAGGCCTCTCTCGATGAGAAAGATGAAGTCAAGCCGGAGATGCGCAAGATCGTCAAGAAAGAGTTTGATAAAGGAGCAAGTATTCCCCTCATATTTTATCCCGCAGACAGTTCAGAAATTCAGGATTCTCCAAAATTGGTGTTTGTTATCATCGATCCGGATTTAGAATGGACAGGCAGCGGTTCCTTGCGCGAGCAAATTAAGGAGTGGACCAAACAACGAGGAAAATCCCCGAGATTATATCCAGGATCGCTAATCTGGTGTCTGAAGAAACCTGGGCGCGATTTTCGGGATAAAGTAGAACTTTGCCTCGCCTGGAGAAAAGTAGCAAAGGAAGTCTTAGAAGGAACACTTGGCGAAATCGATCGTTCGGACCGTGCGGATATTCATGCGAAAGTAGGCGATGCCGAGGATAAAGCGAAGGACGAAGTATGGGGTGGGTATCGCTTTGTATTACTTTCAGATAGCCAAGAACCAGACGGTCTTAAAATTATCGACCTCGGAGCAGGCCATGCCAGCGGCGCGGAGACACTTTGCGGAAGAGTGATTGCCGCTCTGAAATCTCAAGCACTGCTTAATGAATCTGTTGGGGCGGGCTATATTGACCGCAACTGGCCGCCGGCCCTGAAAGAATCCGGCGCCTGGCCTCTTTCCAGCCTCCGCCAAAGCTTTCTCAATGGGGCCTTAACCCGGCTGCTTGACCCGGATACCGTTCTGCGCACCAAGATTGTTGAGTTTGTCAGCAAAGGCGACTTTGGTTTGGCTTCCGGACAAAAACCTGATGGGACATATGATCGGTTATGGTATTCAGAGCCAGTCTCTCAAGACGAGGTAGCGTTCGAGGCCGGGGTTTTTTTGTTGAGGAAAGCCACGGCTAAGGCTCTTAAGAGTGGGGCCACGCTTGGATCACCATCCGTAGTGGAAACAGGCGGTGTAATCAGTCCTGAGCCGAAACCAGAGCCAGTTCCCACTCCTGAACCTGGTCCCGGGATTCAAAAAAGAACGCTTCGCCTGGTTGGAACTATTCCGCCAGAATTGTGGAACCGCCTTGGGACAAAGATTATTCCAAAACTTAAGTCGGGAGAGGATCTAAAGATTGGAATTGATTTCTCCATAACCTTGAATGTTGACTCTGTGAAGAGTATGGCATCAGATCTCCGCCAAATCCTGGAAGATTTAGGTTTAAAGGATCGCATCAAAGTCGACTAAATTAATTCAACCAACAAAGC
>JASEHN010000167.1 GCA_030018715.1 Thermodesulfobacteriota bacterium
CTTAGGGGGGAGGATGGCAACATCATAATCCAAACAGAGCTGGGCCGGTGATTCCAGGGGGGCGAATTCGTACTTTCCCTCTACTTTCTCCTGAACCCCCACCACCTCCATGGCCTTCGTCAGGTTGGCTATGAAAGGCGGGAAGTTTTTCTTTTCGATGGTTCGCAAGGTCATCTTTTCCTCCTTTGGCAGTTAGCTTTAATAATCATTTTTTTGCGCACATTATTTATTATTGGATCATTTCCAAATTAGTTGATCGAATCTTTTATCAAAATTAGGCAAGGGATCGGAAGGAAAGGCAGATTGCGCCGCAAGCATCGGCGGGATATTCGATTCCCTAACCCACCCGGCTCCCCTTCCGCCCAGCAAAGCGGGGGCGGGAAAAGAAAGGTGCAAAGGATAGAGGAACACCCCCGCCCCAGCTTAAGAGGGATACGTGCCTCATGATTGCCAGCAATATGACTTTCCTTCCGAGCCCCTTATAGTATAGGACATTTTACCCATACCGGCTCTCTGCGCCTCAACTAATTTGGAGATGATCCTTATTTTTTAGTGCTTATTACAGGCCGGGTTTTCTCCTATAAACCTCACAGATAAATTACTCCCCCATCCACCCTTTTGACGATTCGCCGCCCGGCCCGGCCGCGGAAAGCCATACGCAATTCTTCCAGGCTGGGTTCGCCTAAAAGAAAGACGGTGTAGGCGCTGCCGATATCCTCCAGGCGATGGGCATCGGATGAAATAATTCGGGGAAGGGAGGAAGACGCCTCGGCCATCCCTGCCGGCTTCCGCAAAGGGCTCTTCCGGCTCATCTCCAGGGCCTCCAATTCCAGATCCTGCGGGATCAACCCTAATTGACTGATCAGACTGAATGAGCCCTTATCGAAATGCGAAGGAATTATCAAACCTCTGTGTTGCTCTACTCGATGTTTGACTTCCTCCAGGGAAAGGTCTATGGAGTTCAGGAGCATCCGTTCTTCGAATTTGAGGATATTTCCTTCCTCGTCCACCACGGGTTGATCCCCGAAAATCCCGGGATCATTGCGCATATCCGGCAGGCGCCGGTAAATTTCCTCTTCCCAGGCTGCGGTCGATGGCCAATCCGGAAAGAGGGTGAGGAGATGAATTTCTTCCCTGGTTTGCACCTCCATCCCCGGAATAACCTTTAGGCCCCGCTGTTCTCCCAGGGCCATCACCACCCTTACGTTCTGGGCCGTGTTGTGGTCGGTGATGGCAATGATTGTAAGGCGCTCTTTCTTGGCTCGTTCGACGATCTCCCGGGGTGAGAGGTCCAGGTCAGCACAAGGGGAGAGGCAGGTATGGATGTGCAGGTCCGCGAAGTATTCTTTCAACATTTCTGCTGGAACTCGGTTAGCTGCCCCCTTGCGGAATTTCCAAGGCAAACGGCCAGCGCTTTACCCCCTTAGAAGGTCTTTGACCTTCTAACGGGGTTTACTCCGGAAGGCTTTACCTATTGCCGGCGGATGACAATATCAAGGTTTGTGCCCTGGCCGACCACCGAAGAGACATGAAATTCGTCAGAGTTCTTCTTGATGTTGGGCAGCCCCATCCCAGCCCCAAAACCCATCTCCCGGATTTCCGGAGAAGCCGTGGAGTATCCTTCTCTCATGGCTAATTCAATATCGGCAATTCCCTCCCCTTCGTCCTGCACGTTGATGCGCAGCAGGTGAGGAGTTACGGAAATAGTCAAAGTTCCCTTCCGGGCATACCAAACTACGTTCATTTCCGCTTCATAGGTGGCAATGGTTACCCGGCGGATGACCTTAGTGGCTACGCCCAATTCCTGCAAAATTTTTTTTACTCTGCTGGACACTTCTCCGGCATTGGTAAAATCGCCCCCGCTGATGGAGAAAGTTTCTTGAAAGCAGGGCTCAGCGCCCATCAGACAAAAAGCTCCCTTCTTCGGCTTCCGAGCATCCCGGAAGCCCGTGCTGGTAAAGGCGGCCGCAAGCTTCATACATGGGCAGGTCGGTAAGCATCACGGGGATCTTTTTTTCCATGGCTAAAGCAATGGTTTCCCGGTCCGGCTCCTTCCCCCGCACAAAGACCAAAGCTTTGATGTTAGCCATCTCTGCCGTCCGCACCACCTGCAGGTTGGTCAAGCCGGTCAGAAGCAGAGAATCTTCTTTGGTGAAGGCCAGGACATCGCTCATCAGGTCGCATCCGCAGGCCATCTTTACTTCCATCTTAAGGTCCTGGGGAGCGAAGATTACCTGGGCGTTAAGGATTTCTTTGACTTCTTCCAGGGTCATCCCGGTCACTCCTATTCTGACCTGTCCCGCGTTCAACTCAAAGCCTCAGGGCGTGCAAAAGTCTATGAATTTGTAGAACATTAGCACAGATCCCCTCTCCTGTCAAACCGAGCAGCGGACCCAACCTTAAGAGATATTTTGTCATAACGGCAGGGGTCTGCTAATGATTTACATCAGGGCCAGGATTGATTGCTTGGCCAGATTCAGGTAATGGGAGGGGGTAATCCCAATCTGCAGGGTGCCGAACACAGCGATGATAAGGGCGATGACCATGGCTGGAGACGGTTCCAACTTGGCAAATTCCTTCTCCGGGCTGCGCATGTACATCATCACGGTTATGCGCAGGTAAAAATAAACCGACAGGGCGCTGTTCAGGACGCCGATGATGGCCAGACCAATATAGCCGGCCTTGACCGCCGCGCTGAAGATGTAAAATTTACCAACAAAGCCGGCCGTCGGAGGAATTCCTGCCAGGGAGAACATAAAAATAGCCATAACCGCCGCCAGCAGCGGGTATTTTGCAGCCATGCCGCTGTAATCGCTGATGTTAACGTTTTCTTCACCTTTTCTGCCAAAGAGGATGATAACCCCGAAAGCCCCCAGATTCATGAAGGCATAGGCCAGCATGTAATAAAGGACGCTCGCCGTGCCCAGCTCATCGGCTGCCACCATGGCCACCAGAATGTACCCGGCATGGGCAATGCTTGAATAAGCCAGCATGCGTTTGATGTTTTTCTGGGCAATGGCCACGACATTGCCCAGGGTCATGGTCAGCACGGCCAAAACCCAGAGGATCCATATCCAATCCGTTTGCAGGGGGGACAAGGCATAAAGGAATACCCGCAGAAAAGCGGCGAACCCCGCGGCTTTTGGCCCTACGGACATGAAAGCTGTAATCGAAGTTGGCGCCCCTTCGTACACGTCGGGGGTCCACATGTGGAAAGGAACGGAGGCCACTTTAAAACCGAATCCGACAATCAGCAGCCCCATACCTATGAGCAGCAGAGGGTCGGTTAGAGCTGGGGCTTTGCTGACAAATTCGTAGATGCCCTTCAGGTTCGTGGTTCCCGTAGCCCCGTAGATCAAAGCGATGCCGTAAAGCAGAAATCCCGTGGAGAAAGCCCCCAGGAGGAAGTATTTAAGGGAGGATTCGATGGATTTGGGCTGGGCGCGGAAGAAACCGGCCAGCACGTATATTGCCAGGGAAAATGTCTCCAGACCCAGGAAGACGATGATCAGGTCGGCGGCGGAAGCCATGAACATCATGCCCACGGCCGCAAACAAAATGAGGACGTAGTATTCGCCGTGCTCGTACCCTTGCTCCTTCAGGTAACGGATGGACATCAATACGGTTAGGGCGGTGGTGATCAGGAAAATGATTTTGAAGAAGAGGGCGTAATTGTCCAATACCACCATGCGATTGAAGGCATAGGCGGACTTGCCCCAGAGGCTAATGCAGAGGAGCAGAGCGAAAGCGATTCCCAGAAGGCTGAGGTAGGGGATCGCTCTTCGGGCAGTGGGGCTGGCCACAACGCTTAAGAGCAAAAGCACCATAGCCGTTATGCTCAGGGTTAACTCGGGCCCGATGGCGCTCCAATTTATTTCGGGAATGACCAGGTTCATGAATATTCCTCCGAAAAAAAGTCAGAAATAAAAAAATCAGAAGCCAGAATAAAAAAATTTGACTTCTGTTTTTCAAATCTTGTCTTGGCTTATTTTTTGGCCTCCACCTGTACGACGCGGACCTTTTCTCCTTCCGGAAGCTTCAGGCCGGCCTGGTATTTGGCATTGACCTGGGTCAAATAACCTTTTACCGTAGGCTCCATGCGGCTGAGGAAGGTCTGGGGGTAGACGCCGATCCAGAAGATAAACAACGTTATACAGCCAAGGACCAGCACTTCCCGCGCCGAAAGATCCTTGAGTACTTTGTTCTCCGCTTTGGTCAGCTCTCCAAACATCACCCGCTGGTACATCCAGAGCATGTAGGCCGCCGCCAGGATGATTCCCGTGGCTGCCACCACGGCGAATACCCGGTTGGCTTTGAAGGTTCCAACCAGGATCAAAAATTCGCCAACGAACCCGTTCAATCCGGGAAGCCCGATGGAAGAAAGGGTGACCACCATAAAGAAGGCCGCAAAAACAGGCATCTGTTTCCACAGACCTCCGAAGTCCTCGATCATACGGGTATGCCGGCGTTCGTAAATCATCCCTACGATCAGGAAGAGAGCGCCCGTAGAAAACCCGTGGTTAAGCATCTGCAGAATTCCACCCTCAATTCCCTGCTGGTTCAGGGCGAAAATACCGAGCATGACGAATCCCAAGTGGGAGACGGAAGAGAAAGCGATCAGTCTTTTCAGATCTTTCTGCACCAGGCAGACCAGGGCTCCGTAAATAATACCGATGATGGCCAGGATCGAGACCAGGGGCACTAACTGGTAAGAAGCATGAGGGAAGAGGGGGATGCTGAACCTAAGGAAGCCGTAGGTGCCCATCTTCAATAAAACCGCGGCCAGGAGAACTGATCCTACCGTGGGAGCTTCGGTATGGGCATCGGGTAACCAGGTATGAAAGGGAAACATGGGAACTTTGATGGCAAAAGCCAGGCCGAAAGCCAGGAACAACCAAAACTGCACGCTGAGGGGGACCTGGAGCTTGTAAAGCTCCAGCAGGTCGAAGGTGTAAATCCCGGTGGCCGCCCCGTTCTGGAAATAAAGGACCAAAATGGCCACGAGCATCAGCACGCTTCCGACCATGGTGTAGATGAAGAACTTTACTGCGGCGTAGATACGGCGTTTGGGGTTTCCCCAGACGCCGATCAGCAAATACATGGGGATGAGCATCACTTCCCAGAAGACATAGAACAGAAAAAGATCCAGGGCCACAAAGACCCCGATCATGCCCGTTTCCAGGAAGAGGATGCAGATCATAAACTCCTTCACCTTCTCCTGGATGTCGTTCCAGCAAGCGATGACCGAGATCAGGGTGAAAAAGGTGGTCAGCAAAACCAGGAATAAACTAATTCCGTCGATCCCCAGGAAATAACTTATCCCATACTCCGGGATCCAGGGGACCTTCTCCACAAACTGCATGGCCGGCGTATCCAGCCGGAACTGGAAGAACAGGGGTAAGGAGAAGGCGAATTCCAGGAGAGTCACAATGAGCGTGACTAAGCGGATGGTTTCCTTCTTCTCTTTATTCAAGAAAAGCAGGATCGCCGCTCCGAGGAGGGGAAAGAAAGTGACCCAGGTGAGTAAGGGAAAATCCATCTGGCTCATCAACCAAGCTCCTTCCGTAAAAAGCTGTCAGCGATCAGCTGTTTGCTTATTTACCAAAAACAAAATACCCGATTATGAAAACAACGCCCACCAGGATGGAAAGGGCATAATTTTGCACGTAACCGGTCTGCAAACGTTTAAAGATCTCGCTTCCGCCGCGAACAATCGCGGCCACGCCGTTCACCGTGCCGTCCACCAGAATGTCGTCAAAAATCCTCCAGAGGAAGACGGAGAAACGGATAATGGGGCCGACAAAAAAGAAATTGTAGATTTCGTCCACCCAGTATTTATTAGCAATCAAGGCATAAGGGGTTTTGTAACTTTCGGCCAGGCGGTCCGGCAGACGCGGGTTTTTAATGTACATCCGGTAGGCCAGGAGGATGCCCAGGCCAGCAACAACCATGGAAATAAGCATCATGGCTACTTCGAAACTTACGGCATGGTGGCCGGCCTCCGATGCTTTGGCGGCCGTGAGGGCAGCCGGCATGTTGAAGACCGGGGAGAGAAATTCGTTGAATTTATTCCAGCCCTCGATGATGGGGATGCCGATGAAACCGCCGATAACGGAGAGGACGGCCAGGATGATTAGGGGTATGGTCATCATTGGCGGCGACTCATGGAGATGATGGGCCACATGATGATCCACCCGGGACTGGCCATGGAAGGTCATAAACACGGCCCGGAACATGTAAGTGGCGGTCATGAAGGCGGCGATAGCGCCTACCAACCAAAGGCCCAGGCCGCCTTCGGTCAGGGCCTTCCACAAGATTTCATCTTTGGAGAAAAATCCGGCAAAGGGGAAAATCCCCGAGATGGCCAGGGTGGCGATCAAAAAAGTCCAGTAGGTGCGGGGCATGTGGGGTTTCAGCGCTCCCATTTTGCGCATATCCAGTTCCCCGGCCAGGGCATGCATCACGCTGCCCGCCCCTAAAAAGAGCAGGGCTTTGAAGAAGGCATGGGTCATCAGGTGGAAGATGCCGGCAGTAAAGGCCCCTACGCCGCAGGCCAGGAACATGTACCCTAACTGACTGATGGTGGAATAAGCCAGGACCCTTTTGATGTCATTCTGGGCCAGGCCGATGGAAGCGGCAAAGATGGCCGTGGCCGCGCCGATTACAGCTACAACCAATATAGAAGTCGGGGCCATGAGGAAGAGCAGGTTGCAGCGGGCCACCATGTAAACCCCGGCAGTAACCATGGTGGCGGCGTGGATCA
>JASEHN010000168.1 GCA_030018715.1 Thermodesulfobacteriota bacterium
GGGAACATCTGCGCGGTTGAAGTTAAACAGCGATGGTTGTTATTCCAGTTGGAAAGATTCGGATTAAATTAGCCACAGAGGACACAGAGATCGCAGAGTTTTTAAAACCGTAAAAAAAGTAAAGGATAAGGGACAAGTGGCTAAAGTGCCTAAAGTTGAAAAAGGAAATTCCTATGCAATAAATTCATTATAAACTATTTTTGCCTTTTTATGAAGAACAGGAAGAGAAGGAAACTGCTGCCTTTGATCATGGCCATCAGAAAGCAGGTTTCCTTAAGGCCCAGAACGGGCAGCAGGAAAAAACCCCCGAAGAGCCCCCCAAAGAAACCTCCCAGGAGATCTGCGCCGTAGAGTAAGCCGGACGCCCGGGCAAAGTTTTCCCCCTGTCCAGGGAGGCGGAGATAGATCTTGTTGGCCAGCGGGAATTGCAGTCCGATGAAAACGCCGGAAAGGAAGGACATGGCCAGAAAAATGGCATAGAGGAGCACATAGACGCCTGTTTTATCAAGGTGCTGGGCCGGGATGGAGAACACAAAGGGAAGTAGCAGGGCAAAGATTATGATGCACACCTCTGTCTTTAAGAAAAGAGAGGCATCATTTTTTATTCGATCCAGGCGCCGGGTGATGTAGAGGCTGCCCAGGGCGATCCCCACCATAAAAATGGTAATCAGGAGGCCAATTTGATAATAAAGGTAGCCGTAAAGCGTTTGAAAGGTAAAGATGATGGCCAGGTCGAATATCATCCCCGTTAAACCAGAGGTGAAAATGGCATAAGGAACGCAGGATCGGGAGAGGCCGGGGATCTTTATTATAAAGGCCGTTAGCGAAAGGGTGAAAATGGCGATCAGGCCGATTCCCAGATGAAAGTTGAAGCCTTCAAACCATTTAAAAATTCCGGAAAGATGGGGAGAAAAGAGGGCATTCCAGTAGGAGAGGTTATAAAAGACACCCAGAGGGTGAAAATCGGAGTTGATCCGCACCTTTCTATCTCCCATGGATTTAAAAAACCATTTCAGCCTTCCTTCATCGAGGCGGTATTCTGTGTAAGCCTTTGTGAAAAGGTTTGTTTGAATTTTTCGCTCTGCAAGACGCTCCATGATTTCTTTGGCGGTCACTCTTTCCAGTTTTGCTGAGTCAGAGGCCAAGTAAAGATTGACATCTCCGGGGATGATTTTCACATAGCGGAAAACACTTTTCACCGTGTCCAGGATGCACCCGTTCAAATCCCTTAACTCCGGGCTGATATAGGTCAGCGATCCAGGGAGCGTTAAAACGATGATCCCGTCCGGTTTCATCTTTGCTTTGGCCAGGGAGAAAAATTCCAAAGAGAACAGCCGATTGGTTTGCAGTTCCTGGGGAGCGGGAAGTCCGATAAAAATCACATCATATTTTTCCTTGGTCTTATGGGTGAAAAATCGTCCATCCTTATAGTGAATATGGACCCTTTTATCGGAGAGCTCGGATTGGGTTAAGGGGGTGGAAAATTTCTGCACCAGTTTCAGGAGAAGAGGGTCAAGTTCAACATAATCCACCCGTTTTACGGGATATTTCAAAATTTCATGGATCATCCCGCCGGCTCCACCGCTGAGGATTAAGACCGATTCAGGTTTTTCATGGGAAAGCATGGAGAAGTGAACCAGGTCTTCAAGGGAAGCAATGTCCGGGACGGGCGCAGTGATGGAGGGGGTCCCATCGGTAAAAAAGGTGAACTGTTCTTCTCTTTTGGTGACCGTGATGTTCCCATAGATGGAGTTTTCATGGTGGATGACTTCCAGGTTTCTCCATTGCGAACGGACGGAAGACGAATCGATCTTCTGCACAATCGGAGTAAAAAGGGAAACGGCAAAAAAAATGGCGCAGGTGATCCCAAGGATGAAGAGACCCTTGCAGAGGGAAGTAGATGGAGGCGGATTTCCCGGCCAAAGCAGGAAGGCGGCAATAAGAGCATTCATCAGGGAGATGGCCAGGGCGATCTCAAAAGAATGGAGATGCTGAATAAGAAGCAAGGTAAGGAGCAGGCCGCCGATAATGGAACCGATGGTTTCGAGGATATAGACTTTCCCGATGGTGGAGGCATCCTCCCCTTGGTGCCGGGAATAGAGTTTACACCCATAAGTAAAAAGCGCGCCATGGGGGATGCTTACGGGGAGAAGGATCAAGAAAGAGAAGAAAAAGATGGGCAGCAGACCGAGTCCTTCGCCCGGGGTGGCGGGTAGAAAATTCTTGAATATGCGGGAGAGATATATCATGGCCGGAAAAGCCAGGGAAAAGAACAATTGCAGCAATACATAAATCTCTATTTTTTTCCCGGTCTTTTCTACGGATTTTCCGAGGTAGAAGGAACCAATGGCTTCCAGGATGAGCCAGTTTCCGAGGATGATGCCCAGAGTAAGTTCATTGCCGAAAAAAGAGACAAGGAGTTCCCTAAGCAGCACGATCTGGGCGACGATGCCGCTTACCCCCATAAGCAGCAGAGATATTTTCAGGAATGGAACCCCCATCCAGACCATCTCCTTGAAAGGATGCTCGTTCCTTTTTTTCAACCATGTTAATATAACCTTCGCAAAAAAAACAACAATTTATTTTCAAAAGTTTCCTCCCCTCAACAAATCCTTTCCCGCCAGGATCTGCGGTCCACCCTTATGGCGGAATTTCAAATTTAAATTTTTTTCTTGACACACAACTCCCTTTTCCGTATATTTACCTCACCCAAAAGATAGTTCTTATCATCTCATTCTAAATCACATAGATGTTTTCTCCTCTCCAAACATTGGAGGAGCTTTTAATGTGACCCTTTGAAACCCCGTTTCTCAAATACGGGCGGGGTTTTTTTATTATTAAACCTTGTAAACATAACCTTGATGATCTCGTAAAAAGTCGTCACTCCGGTGGAAACCGGAGTCCAGAAAATTTATAACTAATTGATAAGACTGGATTCCGGCTGGAGTTTACCCCGTACTTGATACGGGGCCGGAATGACAGAAAAACGTCTTTTCAGACTTTTTACGAATCCATCAACCTTAGTATTTGTTCCTATAAAAAATAAAGATTTAACCCTAAATTTCGTGCAAGAAGCTCATCATGTTCCGCCGCAGGTGCTTGTTAATCACTCTTGAGCAGGGCATATGGCGAATCAATAGAGATTCTTGCAAAACTCTCGAAAGCAGGGGGAAGTCGTCATTCCGGGCAAGCGAAGCGCGACCCGGAATCCAGTCCCGCCCAGAGCGGGATCAAAGAATTCTGGATTCCGGCTTTCGCCGGAATGACGGAGTAAGTGACTTTTGCAAGAGCCTCAATAGGCGGTTTTTAACCAAAACCTAAAAAGGAAGGAGGGTATCATGAAAAGATCAAGATTTGTATTAAGCGTCTTGGTTATGGCCGGCTTGGTCCTAACGGTCGGCTTTCCGGCCTGGGCGGCCGACGTCATCAAGGTCGGCGTGATTGGCCCGATGCATTTCATGCAGGGCAAGGGACACTGGGATGGAGCCACTCTGGCCGCTGAGGAGATCAATGCCAAAGGAGGCCTTCAGGTCGGCAAAAAGAAAATGAAACTTGAGCTGGTCAAGGCCGATTCTAACGAATTTTTGAGCATCACAGATGCCACCAGCGCCATGGAGCGCTTGATGACTAAGGACAAGGTGCATTTCGTTGTGGGCGGTTTCAGAACCGAGGCTGTCTTTGCCATGCAGGACATTGCCATGGACTACAAGAAAATTTTCTTGGGTTGCGGCGCAGCCCATCCCGAACTCTGCACTCGAGTGGGTAAGGATTATGAGAGGTATAAATATTGGTTCCGGGTTACGCCTATGAATTCCATTTACCTGGTGCGGGTGTGTTTAGTCAATCTGGCAACGGTCAATGGGATGCTGAAAAAAGAATTGGGTATCGAGAAAGCGAAGGTGGCCATCGTGGCTGAGAAGGCGGTATGGATTGACCCGATGATTAAGGCCATTGAGGAGAATGTGCCGAAGATGGGTATGGAGTTAGTCGGCGTCTGGAGGCCGTCGGCAACGGCTACTGATGTGACGGCCGAGCTCACTGCCGTCCAGCGTGCGGACGCCCAAATTATCTTCACCATTTTTTCCGCTTCGGTAGGGATTACCTTTGCCAGGCAGGCAGGGGAACTCGAGATACCGGCTGCCTTTACAGGCATTAATGTAGAGGCCCAGAAAGATGGTTTCTGGGCGGCCACACAGGGGAAGGGCGACTATGCCGTGTCAATGAGTACTTTTGTTCGTGGGGTTAGTTACAATGAATTCACCGAGCCTTTTATTGAGAAATACATCAGCAGATTCGGCGAGTTGCCGACTTACACGGCGGTTACCTATGACGCTATAAAAAGTACCCTGGGTGAGGCAATAGAAGAGACCGGGACGCTTGATGCGGAGAAGTTGATTCCCGTGATTGCCAAGGCCGAACGTATAGGGGTCGCCGCCGCCAAGTCAAAATTTGACAAAAACCACGATCTGGTCTTTGGACCGGGTTTTGCAACAGGCATGACCCTTCAATGGCAGGAAGGAAAGATGAGAGCTTGGTGGCCGAACGGTTGGGAAGGGGTCACCTATAAGGGCATGGTCCCCTATAAGATACCGCCCTGGATGATTAAAAAATATAAAAAATAACCTATACTTCAGAATGTTCCCACCTCTCGTGGCTGAGGCCCTGAGGGGTGGGAAGGACCAATATACTGAGGCTATATGATACTGGACATCATCCTAAGCGGTCTGATTAACGGAAGTGTATACGCCCTTCTGGCCATCGGATTTTCCCTGATATTCGGCGTGGCCCGCATCGTTAACATCGCCCATACCGCCTTTTACATGCTGGCCGCCTATTGTATCTATTACGGCACTCATAAATTAGGCCTTAATCCGGCTTTGAGTATGCTGGCGGCCATAATACCGGTTATTTTAATCGGGCTCATCTCCTACAAACTGTTCATAGACCCCATACGCGAGCATGAGGCGGCGGTGCTCATCGCCACCATTGCTCTGGCCATGGCCATGCAGGAAATCATGCTTCTCATCTTCACCGGAGACTTTCTTGGGGTGCCCCATCTCGTTAAGGGATACCGGATGGTTTTCGGGGTGAAGATTGCCTATCAACAATTGCTGACCTTTGCCGCGGCCCTGTTGGTGTTAGCCTTGGTCTGGGCCTTGTTATTTAAAACCAGGGTTGGTCTGGCTATTCGCTCTACGGCTCAGGATCGGGAAGTGGCCAATCTGATGGGTATGAATGATAGCCGGGTGGCCATGATTACCATGGGTGTCTCCGTCGGGCTGGCCGCCTTTACGGGCGCCGTGATTGCTCCCCTTGCTATCGTTAATCCTTTTATGTGGATGCATCCTCTGATCATGATGATGGCTGTTGTGGTGCTGGGCGGAATGGGCAGTATCAAGGGGAGCTTTGTCGGGGCCTATATCCTGGGGTTTGCCGAGGCGTTGGTGGTCTTTTTGATACCCATGGGAGCTTTTCTGAAAGGTTCCGTGGCCCTGTCCATCATGATCGTGGTCCTTCTTATTAGGCCGGAAGGCCTATTTGGCGTTGCCTTTGAGGAAGAGAGATAAACATGGGGATACTGGGTTTCTACTTGAGAAAGCTTTATACCGTTTTTAAGGGAGAGGTGCTCGTCCTTCCCAGCCGGGTTATTGTTCTTCTTTTCTTTTTAGTTCTCATCTTCTTGCCGGTGGTTACCCAGGATCCTTACTTACTTCGCATCCTGATATTGACCAGCATCTTTGCTATTCTGGCCGCCAGTTGGGATCTGCTCTCCGGTTTTACGGGGCAGATGAATTTCGGGCACGCCCTCTTCTTCGGCGTGGGGGCTTACACTGCCGCCCTTTTGAATCTCCACGCTCACATACCTCCCTGGGGCAGTGTCCCTCTGGGTGGACTGGCGGCGGTTTTGGCCGGTCTGATTATCGGCATTCCCTGCCTCAGGCTCAAGGGGACTTACTTAGCCCTGACCACGTTGGCCTTCCCCATTATCCTGATGGGCATTGTCTTCGCCATCCCTGATGTCACGGGTGGTGAGCTGGGAGTCTCCGGTTTGGCCCGCCTTTCCGGGTCCCGCCTCACAGATTACTATATTACTGTAGCGCTCATGCTGGGTCTTTCCACAATCATGTGGAAGATAACCACCTCCCATACCGGCATTATTTTCCACGCCATCAGGGAAGATGAGGTGGCCGTGAGGACCGCGGGTATCAACACGACCCGCTACAAGCTTCTGGCCTTCAGCCTGAGTGGTTTTTTTGCCGGGATATCCGGGGGGCTCTATGCCCATTTTATGAGAATTGCCGGCCCCGCCAACCTGGAAGTCTCAATGTCCTTCACTGTTGTAATTTGGGCAATATTCGGCGGGGTAGCCACTATATATGGGCCCATCGGAGCCGTCTTTATCCTCTTTCCTTTGCTGGAGTTCTTGCACTTTTGGCCCGAGTATCGGATGTTAATGTTTGCGCTTATCATCCTGTTAACCCTTCTCTATATGCCCAATGGCCTTCTTCCCTGGGTACGCAACAAGATCGAAAAGGAATGCCCAAGGTGCAAGATCAGAAACGTGGCCACCCGTAGCGCCTGTCGCGTCTGCACAGCGGCCTTGGATTAAAAAGAACTGTGAGGAAGATAATATGGATGCAAAGGCATTGTATATGGAGAAACCCTGGCTGAAATATTACCCCAAGGGTGTTCCCAGCGAGGTTGCGGTTCCCGAGATATCCGTACCGGAGCTATTTGACCAGAGGGCGGATA
>JASEHN010000169.1 GCA_030018715.1 Thermodesulfobacteriota bacterium
TAACCGGTTCCCGGGGAATTACTTTGGCTATCTCCACGGGCTTCTCTGGTTTTTTTGGTACCTCGGGTTCAATGACTCTGGCGGCTGGAGGAATGGACACTTTGACCGGTTCTTGGTTATTTTTTAATTCTTTAGAAAAGAAAATGAAAGAACCAGTAACTGCTAAAACGGCCCCGAGGCTTACGGGGATTAGGATCTTCTGCAAACGTTTTCTTTTTCTTTTTCTCTCTTCGCCCCTCCTGAGGATCGACCTCCGGAGTGCTCTTTCAAGATCATATTCGAGCCTTGTGGAGTAATCCTTCAAAACCTGATAGGCTTCGTTGATTTCTTTAATGCGGTCATCGGCCTCAGGGCTCTTAAGTAAGTCAGGGTGGTACAGCTTGGTCAATTCAGCCCAACGAGCCCGGATTTCATCCTGAGAGGCTTCTTCTTCAATACCGAGAATTTCGTAGTAGTTTTTCATGGATGCGTAATTGCGTGGAGGCGTAAAAACGTGAATGCTTAATTATTTAGCCGACTCCTCGCTTCTACTTTTCTTTTAGTTGGACATTATCAACCCAGACCGTTCCGGAGATGAAGCGGTCGAACTTATCGGTTTTTTCCCTCCTCAGCCGGACCACGCCTCCCTGCGAATCACGGGGGGTGCGAAAGGAAACTGAAAGCTCCCGCCAGGCATTGTCCCCGGTCAAGGCCTCCGAAGCTCCGTGAAAAGCCGGACCGATACCGGCAATCTCCAGTTTGATCCCGCTCCTGGTGGTCACCGTTTTTGTTTTTACCTGGGCACTGAGCAAGTAGTCCTGGTTGGGCTTTAAAGCCACAAACTGATAAAGGTGGTGATAATCTACATTTTCTTTCCCGGTAAAAAAAATTTTTAGCGAACTCTTTCCCTCAAAGGATACTAAATGGTCGTAAGAGACTTCGGCCCCGGGAACGGTTCCGATTCTCCAGTCGAACCCACCCCCAAGGACTTTTTCCTTTTCGAACCCGCCGTTTATGAGCAAATTTTTATCGGAGGGGATAGGGAGTCCTTCTTCTCGAAGCCTGCCTACAAAAATCCGGTAAGCATCAAGTAGATCGCCTCGGGAGATAAGGAAATCAACATGGCGGATGGTTTCGGCCCGGTCAGCTTTATATCCCAGAGAAACCCTTTCCCCCCATACTTTCTTGGCCGTCTCTCGGTCTCCGGTTTCGTAGAGGTAGGAAAGGTATTGGCCGAGTGAAAAAGGGTCTTTGGGGACGAGCCTTTTCAGGATAAAATCAGGGTCCTGCACCACTTTTCCCCAGACGTCATAGACCAGGCCGCTCTGATTGGGATAGTGAGTCAGGATGTAAGAGAAATGGGGAATGGCCTTCTCATATTCCTCCTGGAGCAATAAAAGATTCCCGGCCATCCACCTCCCCTGATAACCGGTGGGAAAAACCATGACGGACTTTTCCAGGGCCTCTCCCGCAGCCTGCGCATCTCCCATCCTTTGGAAAACCTTAGCCAGGCTGAGCCAGTATTCCTGCTCGAGGGGATTTCGCTTAATGGCCTCCTTTAGGTAATAGAGCGACTTTTTCAGGTCGATGTTGTGGATTTCCCACTGATGGAAAACCCCCAACCTGTAGAAGGGATCAGGGTTGGAGGGATCGATATCAATGGCTCTGAGAAAGCCCTCGGCGGATAGAGTTGGCCGGTAAGGGTAAAATCCTCTCCAGGTCGAGAGGATGTAAAAGCCCGTCAGCACAGCTATTGTTAGAATAGAAGAAGTCCACAGAAATCTTTTCATGGGGAAGCGAAAGCCATAGCTCAAAGGTATTTTTCTGCTGTAGAAGCGGGAAGTTCTTTTTTCTTGCTTTCCTTTCCGTAGTAGTATTGATGCCGGTAGTAATAAGATCCGTAGTCGCTCCGGCGGATATCCACACGGTTGATAACCACTCCCAGGATTCGAGCATCGACCTGCAGGAGGAGGTCTTTAGCCCGCTGGAGCGTTTCTTTGGGGGTCTTGCCCCCTACCACCACCAGGATAACCCCGTCTACAATCGTGGAGAGAATGGTGGAATCGGCAAAGCCGAGCACTGGGGGAGAATCGATGATCATATGATTGAATCGCTCTCCCAGAGACTGGACCATTTTCTTAAAGAGGCTCGACCCTAAAAGCTCTGAAGGGTTGGGAGGAATGGGGCCGGAGGGGATGTAACAAAGATTGGGAACTTTGGACATTTTAATGATCGATTCCAACTGGCTGTTGCCGGAAAGGAAGTTCGAAAGTCCGCTCCCATTCTCGCTGGCAAAGATTTTGTGAATTCGCGGTTTCCTCATGTCGGCATCGATGATCAGCACCTGGGCCCCGGTTTGGGACAAGGCAATAGCCGTGTTGACCACGGTCGTTGTCTTTCCCTCAGCCGGGTTGGGGCTGGAGATAACCATGGTCTTGGGCGGTTTCTCGGAAAAGGAAAGGAGGATGGAGGTGCGGATGTTCCGGTAAGCTTCCGAGAGCATGGATTTAGGATGGCCATAGGTGACCAACTCCACCGGGTAGGATTTCCCCGACCCCAGCAGGTTGTGTTTTTCCCGGGAAATTTCCGGGACCATTCCGAAGGAGGGCAGGCGCACCAACTCTTCCACGTCGTCCGGCGTCTTTACCGTGTTGTCCAGGTATTCAAAGAAAAAGGCCAGGCCCACCCCCAGGAAAAGACCGACTACAGCGGCCAGAAGCAGGTTGAGCTGTTTGTTGGGCCGGTAGGGTACAGCGGGGAGTTCGGCCTGGTCGACCACCTGGATGTTGCTGGCAGTAATGCCGGCGGAAACCCCTGCTTCTTTCATCCTCTGGAGCAGGCCTTTGTATAACTCCTTGTTGGTGTCGGATTCGCGCTTGAGGATGTTATACTGGATGGACTTCTGTTTCATCTCCATGGCTCTTTGCTTCTGCTCTTCAAAGGCCGCCCGCAGGAGGGATTCTTTCCGCAGGCCCGACTCATACTCGGTCTTGATACCAGCGATGATTCTGCTCATCTCAGTGTTGAGGCGTTTCTGGATGGCCTCCATCTGATTCCTAAGACGCTTCATCTCCGGGTAATCCGGTTTGTAGTTTTCTAAAAGTTTCATGTACTGGGCTTCAAGCTGAATGAGGCTCTGCTTAAGATCCTGGATCAGCTTGTTTTCCAGGATGGAAGGAAGGGAGTCGGAATTGCGCTCCTGGGTTTGTTTGTAAAGGGCTTCTTTGGCCATGCGCTCGGACTCGGCTTTGGCCAGGGCTTCATTCAGCTCGGTCAGGCGCTGCATGGTAATGTTTTCTTTCTCCTCGAGAGAGATGATGCCATGCTTGGAACCATAGGCCTGGAGGGTTTCATCCGCCCTTTCCACTTTGGCTTTCAGGTCGTCGAGCTGCCGGGTCAGCCATTCTTTGGCCTGTTCGGTTGAGGTAAACCGCTTCTCCAGGTTCTGCTGAATAAACGAGGTAGCCAGGGTATTGGAAACCCGGGTGGCGAGTTCCGGATAGTGCGCGTCATAATGAATCTTGACCAGGCGGGAATTGCGGATTGGCTCAATTTTTAACTTGCTGAGAAACTCATTGATGAGGGTAGTCTCCCTGACGGGCCCTTTCCCGCTCTCTGTGAGATCTTTGGGGGGTTGGCTGAACAAAGCCAACCAGCCTGACAGGACATTGGTAACATCCCTTTTCCAGGTCTGAAAGGGGGAAGACTCAGTTTGCGGATTAAACTCAAGGTGTTCGGCGAGATTCAGGGTCTGGATGACCCGTTTGGCCAGGCTGCGGCTTTCAAGAATCTTGTACTGGGTCTGGTAATAATCCAGGTCCATGGTGTTGACCGTAAAGATTTCTTTGAAGTCGACGATCTGGGGATTTTCTTTATTGATCAGGATGGTGGTTGTTCCCCGGTATATGGGCTTCATCGTGAAGGTGCCGATGGCCGTGGCAACTACCACGATAAAGAAGAAGGCCAGAATCGTCCACCGCCTTTTCTGGATGACTTTCCAGTAGTCCCGCAGGTTAACCTCTTTTTCTTCCTGCGGAACGGATTGGAAGTATTCCGGCGGAGGAAGCTGATAATATTTTTCCCCTGGGAGCTGTCTCATAGCCTTCTCTTAAGTAGATTAAAAGCCGCGGGTAAATCCGATGCCAAATATTCCCTTAATCGTATCGCGCAGCCCGATCAGAAAATTTTTCACGCCGCTTTTGGGGACAAAGAGGATGTCGTTTTCCTTCAGGTACAGGTCCTCGGCCTTGCCGTTCTGGATGGCGTAAATGTCAACGGAAAAGATTTCCTTTTCATTCCCTCTTCCCGTATAGCGGAAGATCCTGGCCTCGGTCCCGTCGCCTTCTGGTTTTAACCCTTCTGCCAGAGTGATGGCTTGCGTGAGCGTTAATTTCTTACCCTTCAGAGGGAACCCGCCCGGTCTGACTACCTCCCCACCCACAAAAATCTTGCCCGAGGCCGGAACGTTGATGATGTCCCCATGAAGTACGGGCATGTTGATGGTCAAATCCCCTTTGATGAGCAATTCGTCGAGGTCAATGACAAAAGTTTGGGGGTGCTGTTCAAGGGATTCTTTTTTTCCGCGCGGGACATCTTCCTCCAAATTGGGCGGGCGAACAAGAAAAAGCAGTTGGCCGGCGTCTTCCTTCAGGCCTCCGGCCAGGGCCAGGGTATCCAAAACAGCCTTCTGCCCGGTCACATCAAACACCCCTGGTTTTTCCACCATGCCGATCACGGAGATCCGCTGGCTGCGGTACTCTTTGATAAATACGCTCACGTTCGGGTTCTGGAGGTATTTTTCGGCCAAAAGATCTCTGATTTCTTTTTCCAGTTCATTGGCCGTAAGGCCTTTGACCCTCAATATCCCGAGAAGAGGGAAGCTAATATTTCCCTGGGAACTCACCCTGACGGTCTTGTTTAATTTTTCTTCTTCAAAGACGGATATCTCCAGCAGGTCTTCGGGCCCGATCTTGTAGTCTCGCTGGGATGTTTTTCTCGCGGCCATGGTGCCCATAAGGAGCTTCTCGTTCATCGCCTTCACTTGCCTGGATGACTCGATCTCTTTTAATTGTATCTCAGGAAGGAAACCCTCCTTTCTCTGAGGGGGAGATGAGGCGCAGGAAGATAGTAAGAGGCAGATGATAAGAAAATAGGCCATAGGCGATAGGTTATGGGCAATAGGGAAAGGGGGAAAACGGAATTGAGTCATATAAAGATAGTATAGCGCAGAGCGCCAAGAGCAGATCAATAGGCAAAAAACAACAAGTGATAGGTGAAACATAAAAATCTTCAGGGACAGACGGGGCGGCTATCGCCTCCGCCCCCGCCGGCTACGGCGATAATTCCTACTGCCCCGAGGGCCGCCAGGCCAACGGCTCCCCAGGTTTTGCCGGTAAGGCCCATATATTTCTCCGGTTCAGCGGCGATTTCTTCATCCCCGACTTGGGCCATCATCACCGGCTGGGCTTTTTCACCGGCAGACTTTTCCACAATGGCAGAAGGGATGGTCAAGGAGTCTTTCGGGGAAAGGGCAGTTAGGACCTTTCGGTCTTGATTTAAGATCGAAAGCTTGCCCTTGGTGCTTTTAATGGTTACTGAGCCGTTGGGGTGCAGGAATAAAGACCCGATGGCTTCTTCACCCCCAGGAGAAATAACTGCCGGGCTTTGGGCAGCCTGAAGAGGGGGTGTTCCGATCACAGTCAAATTGCCCACCCTTAAACTTAAATCTTTCTTATGGGAAATTCGAAAATCTACTCGGCCCCGGTAAAGGTGGAGTTGCTCCTTTTGATCAAAAGAAATTATGCTGTTCTGCCCCATTTCAACTTGAGTATGGGTGGCCAGGGAAATTGTCGCCGTACCTTTCCCGGTTTTAATTTTGACGCCTGAAAAAACCGGGAAATAAGAGGGCTCTACATCTTTCCAAACTTTTTCCCTTGCTTCAAACTTAACTTCTCCTCGGGAAACCATCTCCCCGATGGGTAGGCTTTTTTCTTTCCCCCCTGCCAGGGTTGTTGAGAATCCCCCCGTCAGCAGGATTAGAGTCACACAGAGAAAACAACTAATGGCCTTAAAAAAGAATCCATTTTTCGCCATTGACCGCTCCCTAACCCCAAAAATAGCGGCTTATTTGGTTTTATTATTGAAAGGAGTACTGTTTTTGTCAAAGCTCCGCCCTCTCGGTTCCATGGAAGCGTAACCGCCAGGTATAATTATTTTATTTTTTGCGGTCATGCCTTTTTTCCTGAATTGACCGGATGAGGGTTAATAAGTAGGTGGCTCCTATAAACTAAAAAATTAACAGGCTGAAAAAATTTTAGCTGGAATGGCTCTACCAACAAAATCCCCGACCTTTAAAGACACTAATTCATTTCTACCTTCATTCATTGCCTCGGCTTTTAAGGAGGGCTTATGATGGAAAAAATAAAACCTGCGGAAGGGAAATTTTTGAAATGGCACTATTATTTCCATTTTTTTACCCGAATTACCCATTGCCTTTAACTTTGGCAAACCGAAATTTCTTTGTCAAGATAAAAATTGGGAAATTGCCCGGCAATTTTTTGACTTCCTGGAAATCCCTTTTCCCGGTATAATTCTCGCCAAAGATATTTGATGATCTCGTAAAAAGTCCTTTTTGTCCCATTTTCGTCATTCCCGCGAAAGCGGGAATCCAGTTAATTCAAGTAGTTCTGTCCGCCTGAGGCGGACTGCTTTCGCAGGAGTGACGGCTTTTCCGACTT
>JASEHN010000170.1 GCA_030018715.1 Thermodesulfobacteriota bacterium
CATCTGGAGCTTTTTACGAAACCATAGTTCTGATGACTTTTTACGAGATCATCAAGATTAATCCCACCTTTTTTCTGCATTAAAAAAAAATACACCGCATTAATTTTTAACACCTTGAAATTATAAAATAATTATCCGTTATGCATAATTTTATCATACACTAAGGCTATTCTACCAGCCGCCCTTTTTAGCTTTTCAATAAAACATGTCAATAAAATCAAATAGTTAAAAGTAATTTAAAAACCCCTCGTTTTTGGCATGCAATTTGATGATGGGAAGTTCAAGGGTTCTTACCTTTTTCGATTGCTCCGGGAGGAGGAAAATAAGATGGATGAAAAAACAATCCTCATCGCCACTAATGATGAACCTTTCGGGGAGTATCTTTACCACCAATTGTCCGACCCAGGTTGGGCCATTTCCCGGGCCAGCGTGCTAAGTGATCTTCTCAGGAAGGTTAGGGCAGGGGGTGTGGACGTCCTTCTTCTGGACAGCAATATTGAAGAAATTCCTTGTTACGATCTTATTGCCCTTCTCAAAAAAAACAATTCCCGCTTGCCCATCATTGCCTTTTCTGAAGATTCGTCCCTGGAAACCTCCAAGAGGGTTCGCCATGAAGGAATCTTTTTCTTAGCCATGAAACCCGTCGACCCGGAAGAAATTCGCACGGCCGTCGGGGATGCCATAAAAATGATCCGTCAACAGGAACAAAGGAGGAATAGAAAAATGGCCAAAATTATTGAACTGCGACCTGCGGCAGAATTCGACCTTTCCCCGGTCAAAGAAATATGTAAAGAGCACGAGGGGGCCAGAGGAGATTTGCTCATTGTTCTCCAGAAGATTCAGAGAATTTTTGGATACGTTCCCAAGCCCACCATCGAAATTGTCTCCCAAAATCTCGGTGTATCCACGAGTGAAATATTCGGGGTCCTCACCTTTTACAATCGGTTCCATCTATCTCCTCGAGGAAAGCATACAGTCCGGGCCTGTCGGGGCACAGCCTGCCATTTTAAGGGAGCGGGGGAGATCATCGAATCTATCCGCAAACAACTTGGATTGGAAAAAGGAGATACAACCAAAGATTTCCTGTTTAGTCTGGAAGAGGTAGCTTGTCTGGGAGCATGTGGCATTGCTCCAGTTATGACCATAGATGAAGAGACCTTCGGACACCGTACGCCAGGCTTGGCCCTGGAGGCCGTTGCCCGGTATCAAGCCGCCGAAAAAGTGGCCGCCGCTGAGGCAGCGCAAGAGAAGAAAGCAGCTTAAGAACCATTACGCTTTGAGCCGGAAAGCTGGCCTCTGGCCTCCGGCGCCAAAAAGGAGGACGCTATGGAAAAGATAGAAAAAATTGGGGGATACGCAACGGATTGTTACCTCCACGAGGGTCCGGCAATCCGCTTGATGGAAGCGAATCAATACCAGGAATTTATCTCCCGGCAGCGCCGGGAAGTAATGAAGAACTGCGGAACCGTAAACCCGGAGGACCTCGATGCCTATATTCAGAACGGCGGGTTCAACGCCCTGGAGATGGCCGTAACGGCAATGACCCCCGAGAAAGTGGTGGAGCAAATTAAGGTGGCTGAATTACGGGACCGCAGTAGTGAGGGCCGCTATACCGGGCAAAACTTGGAGGCTTACCGGCGAGTCCAGCACCTCCCGCACTATGTAGTCTCCACGCGAATGGGGGGATATTCCGAAGCCTGGATGGAAAGAACCCTGCTTGAAGGAAACCCTTTTGCCTTAATCGAAGGGATGGCCATCACCGCCTATGCCCTCGGGGGCGTGGAAA
Organism: Thermodesulfobacteriota bacterium; assembly: GCA_030018715.1. GTDB lineage: Bacteria > Desulfobacterota > SM23-61 > SM23-61 > SM23-61 > JAHJQK01. The sequence goes on from JASEHN010000170.1 coordinate 1,787, forward strand.
AAGGGATCATCTACATTCCTTCGGCCTATAAACCCCTGGCCTTCCGCCGGATAAATCGGGCGATCAACGCCGCCCAGGCTCGCCGCTATCTCGGCCTCAACATTCTGGCTATGCCCTTCAATTTCGACATTGAGATCCGGGAGGCCATGGGCGAGGATCATCTCCCCAAGGAACAGAATCCTTTTATCTGCGGAGAGTGCGCTCGTTCTCTTTTCGATCTCGAAGAGACGATGAAGTATGAAAACTTTAAGAACCTTGAGGCTTGGCCCAAACCTTTTTACGTGAATAATGTCGAGACATACATGAATATTCCCCTCATTCTGAACAAGGGGGCAGATTTCTTCGCCTCTCTCGGGAGCAAAAACGCCACGGGAACGAAAATTTTCGCCCTGACCGGTAAAACCAGCCACCCCTGTCTAGTCGAAGCGCCCATTGGCTCGACCCTCGCTGATTTGCTAAAAATGGCCGATGGAGAAATCAGCAGCCTGCAGGGAGAGCTAAAGGCCTTTCAAGTTGGTGGAGCAAGCGGGGGAATCTTTCCGGGAAGATTTCAAAACATGCCCATCGATTTTAATTCCCTGGAAAACATTGGCTGGAAAATCGGCTCCGGGCATGTAGTTTTGCTGGACGAAAAAGTTTGCATTGTGGAAATGGTCCGCTACTCCTTAAATCAATTGGTCTCCGAATCATGTGATAATTGCCAACCCTGCGGCAAAGCCCTTAAAAACCTCCTGGCCATCCTGAACCGGTTAACCAAAGGGTTTGGAGAAGCTGGCGACCTGGAGACCCTGGAGGTCTTCGCCAAGCGCATCCAATCCCAGGCGCGCTGCCAATTCGGAAAAACAGCGCCCGTTCCTGTCCTCACCAGTTTGCGCTATTTCCGCGAAGAATTTGAAAGCCACCTGAAGCAACGTTGTCCGTCCAGTTTCTGTAAAGACCTGAGCCTTGTATCCGAACGACCTCTCAAGCTGGCTGCCTGAACTCCCTCTCCTTCCCGAACTTGCCCTGTCGAGGTTTTTCCCCCGGCGGGGCAAGTTTCCTTTACTCCATAAAGTACAACAGTGAAGCGGTAGAGTAGAGATCTGGCGTAGGAGCGAAGTTGCTCTATCTCCACCTCCCCCTCATTTACCCTGTTGAGTACTACCATCCAATTAAAAAGTTAAGGATGCCCCCGCAGGGATCTTTTCGGAAGACCGCCTTAAGTGAGTCCTTGATAATCAGGATATTTATTTCCCTTTTTCTCAAGAGATGAAAAGATTTTTTGTGGAAAAATTGGGATCGCTGGTCAAGTACACCCCCAGGCTCCGCAAACCTGCCTCATCACCTGGCGTGGGGATATGGGTCATGTGGATGTCGCAGTTGCGCAGTTCTTTTAATTTTTCCATGGCCAATTGGGCCGCTGGATTAGTCATGGCGCTGATACTCAGGGCGATGAGCGTCTCTTCCAGATCCAGGCTGACCGATTTCTCCTGCAGAATTTCCGTCTTGAGATTTCTGACCGAGTCCGTGATATAAGGGAGCAATAACTTAATTTTGTCGGGAATACCGGCCAAATGCTTTATGGCATGGATAATCACGCTGGAAGCGGCGTGCATAAGCGGGGAATTACTACCGATGAGTATGGTGCCGTCTTTTAGCTCGATGGCCGCTCCGCAATAAATCCCCTCGTTCCCTTTTTCTCCCTCCTGAGCCATTCGGGCAGCCTCACGCGCTGGTTCTACAACCCTCCTGTACTCCGGCTCCAGGGCAAAATCTTTTATGAAAAGCTCAACCCTCTGGACGGTTTCCTTATCGGAAAAACCCATCACATACTCGCAGCGGTACCGAAAATACCGCCGGATCACTTCCTGTTTAGCTGCCTCCTTGACCACCTCATCATCCGTTATGGCAAACCCAGCTTGATTCACGCCCATATCCGTGGGCGATCTATAAAAGGATGGGCCTCCGGTTATTTTTTCCAGTATTCTTTTCAGCACGGGATAAATTTCCACATCCCGGTTATAATTTACGGCGACTTTATCGTAGGCTTCCAGATGAAACGGATCAATCAGATTAAAATCCTTTATGTCCGCGGTTGCCGCCTCATAGGCCACGTTCACCGGATGCTTAAGCGCTAAATTCCAGATGGGAAAGGTCTCAAATTTGGCATAGCCCGATTTCTTTCCTCTCCTGTAATCATGATATAACTGGGAAAGGCAGGTGGCTAATTTTCCGCTGCCCGGGCCGGGGCCGGTGACAATGACCAGAGGTTTTTGGGTTTCAATATACTTGTTGGCTCCATAGCCCTCATCGCTGACGATCAAATCAACATCTGTGGGATACCCTTTGGTATAACGATGGGTGAAGACTTGAATGCCCCTTCTTTCCAATTTATTCTTGAACACCGTGGCGGCTGGCTGGTGGTCAAAACGGGTTATGATCACTGCCAGCACGTTGATTCCCCAGCTGCGCAGGTCATCGATGAGCTTCAGGGCATCGGAGTCATAGGTAATGCCAAAGTCGGCCCTTATTTTTTTTCTTTCGATATCCCCCGCATAGATGCAAAGCAGAATATCAGCCTTGTCTTTCAGCTCCTTCAAGAGGCGCATTTTGCCATTCGGATCATATCCGGGTAAAACCCGGGCGGCATGGTAGTCATATAAAAGTTTTCCGCCGAATTCGAGATAGAGCTTATTGTCAAACCTTTCCACTCTTTCCAGGATGGCCGCAGTCTGTTCTTTGATGTATCGTTCATTATCAAAACCTGTTTTATGGATCATCTCTACGCCGTCGAACCTCCTTTGCTCTTTTAGTTCAGGGATTCCTTCGGCCTTGAAAAAGAAATATTCGAAACATTCCTACCTCTGTACTACTAACCTTCAATTTCTGAAAATTTTATTAATAATTTTTTAATTTTATCTATGTTAATCTGTACTACTAACGTGCAAAATCTCAAAATTTTGTTAAGAATATTTCCTATAAACTTTAGGCACTTTAGCTCACTTTAGTTCACTTTAGGCACTCTCGGCACTTTTTTTGGTTGCGGCTCTGCCGCGCTGTGTATCACCCTATCATATTTCGGAAATGATTTCTGTCAGATTCCGGTTCAACTCGAGGATTCGGTCCTTGATCTCGGTTTGTTCCAGCCAGGTTTTGGATCCCAGTCGAGACTTCTGGCTACGAAGCCCGGCCAGCTTGGATTCCATATTGGACAAAAGATAGTCCCAATCTACAGGAGGCGCGGCTTTTTCCGGGTACGCTGTTCGCTTAAGTTTTCGTCCTACTTTCAGGGTGGCTTCTTCAAGATAATCAGGGATGAGCACCCGGAGTCCAAAACGTTCCTGAATGAGGCCCGCCAGTGCCTGTTGGGCGGGAAACTCTCCGTGCACCAGGAAAACCTGCATGTTGGGATTATGGAAGTGACCGAGCCATTCCAAAATCTGGCTTTGCCCGGCGTGGGCGGAAAACCCGTTGATGGTGTAAACCCGGGCCTTAACGGCAATTTCTTCATGGAAAAGTCGAACCTTCTTAGCGCCATCCACGATTTTACGGCCGGTCGTCCCCTGGGCCTGAAACCCCACGAAGACCACACTTACCCCTTCGCGCCATAGATGGTGTCTTAAGTGATGGCGAATCCTTCCCGCATCGGCCATGCCGCTGGCGGAAATGATAATTGCCGGCCCGGATACGCTGTTGATGGCCATGGACTCCTGCGTGGTTTCCGTAAAACGCAGTTGCGGTAAGGAGAGAGGATCTTGGCCAGCGCGTAAGCTTTTCCGGGTAGCGTCATCAAAATATTCCGGGTATTGCCGGAAAATCTCGGTGGCCCGGATGGCCAAAGGACTATCCAGGAAAACGGGCATATCCGCAGGAAGTCTTCCATCCTTTGCCAGAAGGTGCAGCGAATAAACAACTTCCTGGGTCCTTTCCACGGCAAAGGCGGGAATAATGACTTTTTCTCCCCGATTGTAACTGTAAGAAATCGCTTCGGCCAGTTCATTTAAACTCTCCTGCTCATTCTTATGGTTCCGATTGCCATAGGTCGATTCCAGAAAAAGATAATCGGCAACCCGAACAATGCTGGTATCTTCCACCAGTAATTGAGCCGGCCGGCCAACATCCCCGGAAAAAACCAGTTTGATCTGTGAGCCATTTTCCTCAACCCAGAGTTCGATCAAAGAAGCGCCGAGAATATGCCCTGCATCTTGAAATTTGACTTTCAGATCCGGAAAAGGGGAAAAATATTCATTATAAGGTCTGGCTGAAAACATGGGAAGTGTTGCCAGGACATCTTTTTGAGTGTACAGGGGATGGGCATGTTTCTCTCCATGCCGGAGACGCTTCTTGCTTTTCCATTGCGCCTCCATCTCCTGGATATGGGCGCTGTCGAGGAGCATGATCTCTAATAAATCCCTGGTCGGCGGTGTGGTGTAAATTAGGCCACGGAAGCCTTTCTGAATCATACCGGGCAGAAGGCCTGAATGGTCGATATGGGCATGGGTGATAAGAAAAAAATCTATTTTCTCGGGCTGGTAAATATCGACGTCCCAGTTTCGTTTATCGATTTCGGCATTCCCCTGATGCATACCGCAGTCGATGGCGAATCGATGGCCGTTGGTCTCCAGGATGAAACATGATCCTGTGACCGTCCTGGCCGCACCCATGAACTTTATCTTCATCTCCTTATCCTTTCATGACCATTTTGGGATTCGGCCTATTGTATCATGAATTTCAATATAGGCAGGGAAGCCATCTTAACCTGAGGCTCTTGCAAAAGTCGCTTACTCCGTCATTCCGGCGAAAGCCGGAATACAGAATTCTTTGAAAATCCTGGATTCCGGGTCGCGCTTCGCTTGCCCGGAATGACGACTTCCCCCTGCTTTCGAGAGTTTTGCAAGAACCTCAC
>JASEHN010000171.1 GCA_030018715.1 Thermodesulfobacteriota bacterium
CAGCGTGCCCCTACCGCTATTTTTGGAGGAATAAACATGGGCCGGACGGTTTTACCTTTCAGCCAGGTTTTGGAGCGGGAGTACGAGGAATGGAAAAAATTCCGGCGAGCCCTGCGCAAGGAAGACCAGGAAGCTTTCGACCGCCTGTTCGACCGGGCCAGGCTGCACGTCCAGGCCGCAGCCTACACTTCCCATCCCTGGCCCCTGGAATCCATCCTCCTCTCCATCTGCCTGGAGCACGAGAAGCTCCTTGCGGAGATTCTCGGCAAATTAGGGGAGGTAAAGTCATAGGGTTCAAGGATTCAAGGGGCCGAGGATTCAAGGGGGAAATCCAAATCTTAAATTAAATTATTTTCCACTTGAACCCTTGACTCCTGGAACCCAAGACCCCTTCTTTCCGTAGAGATGGAAACACAGGGTTGGCTTTTAGATGTCTATCCCCTTCACGACCGGATGATCCTGTGGATGCGCACGGACAAAGGGAAACTCCTGCGCCTGGAAGATCCCTTCTGTTTCTTCATCTATGCCGCGGGGAAGAGGAGGATTTTAGAGCGACTGGCTGAAGCGGCTGTCCGGAAGGGGTTTGCCAGCGGCCACTCCTGGGACAGAAAAAAAGAATTCTGGAGCGGCCAGGAGATAGAAGTGCTCGCCCTGCACATCTCCGACTATGACCGCCTTCCCGCGCTCCTGCGCAAGCTCCCTTTCTTAGAAGAAACCGTGTCTTTTTTCAACTGCGACATTCCTTTGAGCCAGTATTACCTGTATTGCCGGGGCCTCTTTCCTCTGGGGCGCTGCGGGATGGAATTTGAAGATGGACAACTGCTGGCGATCCGCCCGCTGGAGTCTCCCTGGGGCCTGGAGTACACCACCCCGGATTTGTCCACCCTGGAACTTTCCTTGGAGGGAAGCCACCTTTTGCCCTTCGGTAAAGGGAACGCCTTGTCCGTCTGCTGCGAAGGGAAAACGTTGGTGTTCGACCCGGGCTCTCCGGAAAACCTGCTCCGGGAGGTCAACCGTTTTCTTCAGCGCTATGACCCGGACCTTCTCCTTACTGATCACGGAGATTCTTTCATTATTCCCTCTCTTCTCAGGCTCTCTCAAAGATGTCGCGTACCCCTGCAGTTTGACCGGGAGCCGGCGCCCATCCGCAGGGCCATTGTCACCGAAGGGCGTTCTTATTTCACCTACGGGAAAATCGTCTACAACGGCCCGGACTATCCCTTCTTCGGCAGACTGCATGTGGACCGGCAGAATTCCTTCTTCTATTCGGCTACAGGCTTCGAGGGGATCGCGGAGGTGGCCAGGCTATCCAAAATTCCGGTGCAGCGCCTGGCCCGGCGCTCCTCGGGCACGGCCATCAGCTCCATGCAGCTCGACCGGGCGCTCCAGGATGGGATCTTGATCCCCTGGCGCAAGGGCGAGCCCGAAAAGTTCAAGACAGCCTGGGATCTTTTAGTGGCGGACAAAGGGGGGCTTACGTTTCAGCCGGTGATGGGCCTGCACGACAACGTAGCCGAAATCGACTTCTCCTCCATGTACCCTACGGTTATGATGCGGCATAACATCTCCGCGGAGACGATCCTCTGTCCCTGCTGCCCGGTCCCCAAAGTTCCCGAAGCGGGATACAACATCTGTGAGAGGAGGGAAGGGCTTGTTCCGCGAACCCTGCGGCCGATCCTGGAGCGGCGGAAAGTCTTCAAGGGCAGGATGAAAAATTCTCAGGGTCACGAAAAAGAGCTTTATTCTCGGAGGCAGACGGCCCTCAAGTGGCTCCTGGTGGTCTGTTTCGGCTACTTAGGGTACCGCAACGCCCGCTTCGGCAGGATCGAAGCCCATGAGGCGGTCACGGCTTACGGGCGGGAAAAGTTGCTGCGGGCCAAGGAGATCAGCGAGGCTCGCGGGTTTCGAGCGCTCCACGCCTTAACCGATGCCCTCTGGATCACCAAACCCGGCATGATCCGGCCCGAAGTCCTGGATCTTTGCGCCGAGATTGAACGGGATACCGAAGCGCCCATCGAGCTGGAGGGCATCTACAAGTGGGTGGTGTTCCTGCCTTCCAAAGTGAAGAAAAAATTCCCCGTGGCCAACCGCTATTTCGGGGCCTTTGAAGACGGAAAGCTGAAGGCCCGCGGGTTGGCCTTCCGCCGCGATGACACCCCCCCTCTGGTCAAAGAAGCGCAGCAGAAGATGCTCGACCTGCTCAGCACCTGTGGAGATAGCAAGGAATACCGCGAAAAAACTCCGGAGGTGCGTGAGGTATTGGAAAGCTACCTGACCCGCCTTCGGACCGGCGATTTGAAAAGCGAGGAGCTGCTCATTGCCAAGAGCACCCGCCAGAAAGCAAGCGAGTACAAAATGGACAATCTGACTTCATTGGCCCTGCGGCAGCTGGAGGATGCGGGCATCGAGATCCATCCGGGGGAGAAGGTGCACTACCTGATCAAAGACTCCGAATCGAAAAACAAAGAAGACCGCGTCCGCGCTCACCCCTTCGTTACTGCCGATGATTTTTACGATGAAGAAAAATACCGCGAGTTGCTTCTAAAAGCAGCAGAGGAGGTATTAGATGACCCAAAAGATCCTTAAGAAACTTGACATCTTTGAAGAAAAGATGATAATTTCAGCGTGTTCCTATCAGGGGAGGGAAGCCTATGCCAGAGGTTAATTCCATCCAGTTCCCTTCGACCAAAGTTGGACGATACCCGGGCCATGCGCCTGGGGCCACCCCAAAACCCAAACTCCTGGACCGTCTGCGCTAAGCCTTGCGCTCCCGCCATTTTTTCGCCACCAATCTGCTTGAAGATGATTATGATATTCGAACGATCCAGGAGTTGTTGGGGCATAAAGATGTGAGCACAACGTATTAAGAGTTTTTACGGCGGAGCCGATGTAAAAACTCTTAATTGTTAGCCAGACTATCAATTCGCCGTAACATTTAAATTGGATAAATTGAATTTTATGGGACTCTTCAAGAAAAAAATATTGCCAAAAGATTTAGGGAGACTTTTGTACACAAATATTCGGTTTGGAGTAATGTCATCTGAAACCCCCCTCTATCACAAGAAGCTTGTCCATGATTTAAATGAAGACCCAGAGAATCTCAAATGGTCTTATTCGATGGAAATACTAATTTTTGCATTGTTTTGTACTCTTGAAGTGTTATCAAATAAGATTTCTTCTAGAGCAAGTTTAGAAATCATGAAAAGTATTCATTCGGAATTCATAACTCACATAGAACCGATTTTAAAACCAGATCTAAATCTGATTGCAAAAGAACAGGTAATACAAATAATCCATCAGAGATTTGATGAATACGGAGAGTGTTTGAGAAATCAGAATGGTGCGGGGCCAGTATGGCATCTGGGGGTTAAGGCATATTGGAATATTATTGGACAAGAAAAAAAAGAACCTGGGCCTCCAATGATTTTGTCTCTGTACGCCTTGAAATTAACAGACCTAATAAATGACATTCTCAAAGATTACAAGATCATAGAATGAATAGTTCGGCTAACAATTCATTCCAGCGGATGGCTTACAGCCACCGCTGACCTAAATCGTTAGCCGTCCAATGGAATGGAGGATGTTATGGCGGCGCAGTTTTTGATGAAAGCTGAAGGGCAGTTCAGGGACACCATTACAGCAGCTCTTCATAGGGTTCCTTTTACAGATTTGAACCAGCCGCTCTACCACTTCACTGATGCCGTTGGTCTAGAAGGAATTCTGACGGGAGGTGGATTGGTCAGAAGTATGGGGGGATGGGAGAGAGTAGAGGAGTTGAGGAGAGGGCGGGAAAGGTGGGCACATGATGAGCGGGTGCTGGGGAGTAGCGAGTTTGTGGAGGAAATGCTGAAGGAAGTTGAGCGGGGTAAGGGTGAGAAAAGTGTAGGGAAAAGAGCAGAGCCAGAGGTCCTTTTGGGATTAGCAAAGAAAATTGGGTTAACTTTGGGGGTATCGAGTGCCGAGCTAATGGGGGGAAGCCGGAGAAGAAGAATAGTGGAGGGGAGAAGTCTTGTCAGTTATGTGGCGATTCGTGGATATGGGATGTCTTTAACACAGGTTGCCAAGGTAATGAATATAGCGGTACAGAGTGTTCTTCGTGGGGTAGAAAGGGGGGAAGAGGAATTTCACAGAAGGGAATGGGTACTTGCCGATTTCCTATAACAACGGAGATAACGGAGCTACGTCCCCTATTCTTTTGATTAGCTGTAGAAAAAAAGCGGCCTTCCCGGAGATTCTCATCTTATGATATGATAGACGGAGAGGAGGAAAAAGGAAATGAGAAAAATCTCTGAGGTCAAGGTATTGCATGGGTATCGCATGGAATTGGTCTTTGATGATGGAGCACGGGGGGTGGTGGATCTTTCCGGCTTAGTCGGTATAGGCGTTTTCGCCATTTGGCGCGACCGTCGTATTTTTGAGCAGGTTCGGATCGGTTCATTTGGCGAACTTATGTGGGGCGACCAAATTGATCTTTGCCCAGATGCCTTGTATCTTAAAGCAACGGGCAAGAAACCGGAAGACATTTTCCCCGCCTTGCTCTGTGAGTCTGCCCATGCCTGAGATCAGCCGCTTCTTCGGCATTGTCATCAAGATGTTCTTTGATGATCACAATCCCCCCCATTTCCATGCAGAGTATAGCGGCAACTTTGCTCTGATCGACATCCGCAACCTGTCTGTCTTCTCTGGTTACTTGCCGCCCCGCGTGATGGGACTCGTAATCGAGTGGGCAACAATACATCACGAGGAGCTCTTCGCTGACTGGGAGAGGGCGCGGGCTCAGCAGGAACTGCAGAAGATTGCCCCGCTCGAATAGGTCCAGCCAACATGGCGCTCCAGCCGACCGTCCCCACCTCCGGCGGGTCCGTCGGCTGAGTTTATACGTTGTGCGATATGACTATGACCAATAATTCAATCGTATCAGAAGGAGATGTGTTGGTTGCCACCACCGCATTTCTAGCCCAGCGGGGCCTCGTTCCTTACCAATTCTCGGTTGCAGTTGGCCGAGGACTCAAAAGCACTGATACGACTGCTCATCTTCGACATGGAAACCAGGGGCAGAGACGGTTGGTGGTGAGGGTGAGGAAGATGTTTTGCCGGGAAGCGGTGAAGAAGTATGGGTATTCCGGTGCCAGGGTGGCGCGTTTTCTGGGAGTGACGACATCCTTGGGCAATCGTTATGCGAGTTCTGAAAAGTTGATCGCCATGGATCAATAACCAGGAATTGTTGCATCTGAATCAACGCCCCCCAAACACAGCTTTAATCAGTTGACATAATCTGAATAATCCAAGGGAGACCATCCCCTCAAATTCTCCCTGCCTCTTGTTTCTTTTTTCCCCATTGAAGGGAAGATAGGGGTTGAAAAGAAGTTTCTTAACGGCAACTCGGCGGAGACTCCGGCGGGAATATTGTATGCCAGGGGGTTGCCTGTTCGTAGGCATAGGCAACGCGTAACAGTGTGGCTTCATCCATCCGGCGACCGAATAGCTGCAGTCCGACGGGCAGGTTTTCCGAAGAATAGCCGCAGGGGATCGCAATGACGGGCAATCCAGTTAGATCCCCAGCGCGAGTAAAACGTAAAAAGGCGGCGCGGACGCTCTCCGTCCTTCTCCCCACTTTGACTTCCTCCTCACCGATGACCGGGGCTACAATGGGGAGGGTCGGCGTAGCCAGCACATCCACCGATTCAAAAACTCGGATAAAAGACTGGGTCAACAGCCGCCTTCTTTCCTGGGCTTGGAGGTATTCAATCGTTTTCTGCCGTTTTCCCAGCGCCAACCGGGGGCGCCAATCCAACCCGTAATCCTCAGCCCTCGTGCGCAGCCATTTCCAGTGGTAGGCCACGGCTTCGCCCAAAGTGATCGCGGCCACGAGTTGATTCATTTCCTTCATTCCTTTCAATTCAACCTCCCGAAGCTTGGCGCCCAGTCGTTCTAAGGCGGCGCAGGCTTTGAGGGTGAGTTCCCGAACCTCTTTCTGGAGATGGTCAAAAAAATATTGTTGCGGAATTCCGACCCGAACGCCGCGAACCCCTTGGCGTAAAGAATGGGTATAGGAAATTCCGTTTTTAGCCGGGCGGTTTGGCGGGGGGGCTTCAGATCCGGCAATCACACCCAGCAACAGGGCCGCGTCTTCCGCGCACCGGCAGATGGGGCCAACGTGGTCGAGGCTGAAGGCCAGCGGAATGACGCCCTGAAGGGGGACCAGACCGCGAGTGGGCTTCAGCCCCACCACCCCGCAGGCTGCGGAGGGAATCCGAATGGATCCCCCCGTGTCCGTTCCCAGGGAACCAAGACATAAACCAGCGCTTACTGCCGCAGCACTCCCGCCGCTGGATCCTCCGGTAACTCGGCTCAGGTTCCACGGGTTGTGAGCCGGCCCGTAATGGGGGTTGACGTTGGTTACCCCGTAGGCGAACTCGTGCAGGTTGGTCTTTCCTAAAAGAATAGATCCCGCGGCGAAGAGCCGGTCGACTACGACAGCGTTTTCTTTGGGAATGAAGTTGCGGAGGATCTTGGAACCTCCCGTAGTCCGGACCCCCGCTGTGTGGAAGAGGTCTTTAAGGGTGATGGGAATTCCGTGGAGAGCACCCCGGTAACGGCCTTTTAAAATTTCCTTTTCCATCTGGCGGGCCTGATTTTGAGCTCGGTCTTTGG
>JASEHN010000172.1 GCA_030018715.1 Thermodesulfobacteriota bacterium
AATTTTCAGAAATTGACCGTTAGTAGTACAGAGCAAAATAAATTCAAAACATAACCGAATATCAGATGAGGCTCTGGCAAATGTTATTTATTCGGTCATTCCGGCGGAAGCCGGAATCCAGAAGTATTGGATAATCCTGGATTCCGGGTCGCGCTGCGCTTGCCCGGAATGACGAATGAGCGCCAGATTTTGAGTTTTGCCAGAGGCTCAAATTAAAGCAATTTATCATTTTGCCGTTTGATCTTTGATTTATTCTATCTCTGTGAACTCTGCGGTCTCTGTGGCTAAGAAATAAAAGAAGAGGAAACGATGGTAACGCTTACAATCGATGGCATTCAAGTCACGGTTCCACCCGGCACGATGATTTTGGAGGCGGCCGCCAAAGCCGGGATTAAAATCCCCACTCTCTGCAACAGCAAGCGCCTTATACCTTTCGGGGCCTGCCGTGTTTGCGTCGTTCAACAGAAAGGCCGCAGAGGATTGATGCCAGCCTGCTTCAACCCCGTCCGCAACGGGATGGAGATCCTGACCAATACCCCCGATATCATCAAAGCCCGCAAAATCCAGCTGCAATTGATCCTCATCTCCCATCCGCTCGATTGCCCGGTGTGTGATGCCGGGGGGCAGTGCGAGCTGCAGAATCTGGTCTACGAATACGGCGTATCCGAGAATTCTTTCAAGGGAGAAAAGGCCAACTTGGCCACGGATCATGTCTCCCCGTTTATCGAACGGAACCTGAACCGCTGCATCCTTTGCGGCATGTGCGTTAGGATTTGCGACGAGGTGGTGGGGGCCAACGAGATTTCCTTCCTTAACCGGGGTTTTAAGATGAAGATCGGCACGGATTTCGACCGGCCGATGAATTGTGAATTCTGCGGCCAATGTGTGTCCGTATGCCCGGTGGGAGCATTGAACGACCGGATGTTCCTGCACAAAGCCCGACCCTGGGACATGAAAGAAACTCAAACCATCTGCGGCTACTGCGGGGTAGGCTGTACCCTGACGGTAGGGACGAAAAACGGCCGGATTCTGCGCGTGCGCGGAGATGAAAGCCGGGGAGTCAACCAGGGCACTCTCTGCGTGAAGGGGCGCTTTGGCTGGGAGTATGTCCACAGCCCGGAACGGCTGACTTCTCCCCTGATCAAGAAAGACGGTTCTTTTGTCAAGGCTACCTGGGAAGAAGCGATCGGTCTGGTAGTTAAGCGCTTAAAAGAAATCAAATCGGAAAAGGGCGGGTCTGCCATAGCCGGCCTGTGTTCTCCCCGCCTTACCAACGAAGAACTTTATTCCTATCAGAAACTCATGCGCGGCGTTCTGGGAACGAACCACATAGACCACGCCGGCGGTTACAGTTATGCGGCCCCTCTGGCTCTGAGGGAATCACTGGGGTATGCCGCCTCGACCAACTCCATCAACGAGATCCGCAAGGCCGACGTCATCATTGCCTTACGCTCCGACTTATCCGAAACCCATCCGGTGATTAAATCCGAGGGGGTCCTCGCGGTGAAGCGCAGGAAGGCCAAACTGATCGTGGTGAACAGCCGAAATATCTATTTAAACAAATTCTCGGCCTTTAACCTGCTGGTCAAACCCGGAAGTGAAGTCGCCCTGATAAACGGCATGATGCAGGCCATCCTCCAGGAAGGCCTGGCCAAAGAGGAATTCGTCAGCTCCCGGACTGAAGGGATTGAAGCGTTGAAACAGTCCCTTAAGAATTATTCGCCGGAAAAGGTCGAAGCCCTGACGGGTGTTTCCCGGGCCTCCTTCGTTGAGGCAGCCCGTTTGTTTGCCAAGGCCGTCGGAGGAGTGATCCTGATCTCCACCGGCCAAGCCTCAGAGAAGAAGGACAGGGACCTGGCCCTGGCGGCCTCGAACCTAACTCTCCTCACCGGGCAGATCGGGAAAGAAAATGCCGGGATCTTTATCCTGGGAGAAAAAAATAACTCGCAGGGGGCGCTGGATATGGGTTTAACACCCGGCTGGCTGCCCGGGTACGCAAATTTGGGGAACCCCTCCGAACGGGAGCGGTTCGAGAAGTCGTGGAAACTGTCCATCCCGGAACAAGAGGGCATGGGGGCGCTCTCTATCCTCCAGGCGGCGGAAGAGGGTAAAATTGCGGGATTGTACATTGCCGGGGAAAACCCCTTGGTCGCTTACCCTGATTCATCGCGAACGAAGAAAGCCCTGGCTGCGGTGGACTTCCTCGTCGTTCAGGATTGTTTTCTTTCGGAGACCGCCTCTTTGGCCCAGGTTGTCCTACCTGCCGCCTCTTTTGTAGAGAAGGACGGGACATTTACCAATGCCGACCGGAGGGTTCAGCAGGTCCGTCCTGGTCTTTACCCTCCCGGCCAGGCTCGCCCGGACCTGTGGATTTTCCAGCAGCTTTCCAAATCACTGGGATATAAACTTAACGACCCATCCGCCAAGGCTGTAATGGATGAAATCAAAAATCTCGTGCCCCTTTACGGGGGAATAGATTATGCGCGACTGGATAACCCCCTGGGGCTGCAATGGCCCTGCTCCTCGGCGGACCATCCGGGAACGCCTTTCCTTTACGAAAAAGACTTTCCCGCGGGAAAAGGAAAATTCATCCCGGTTGAATTTGAAGAGGGACCTGCTGAAACAGAATCTCCCTGGTTTTTAATTACGGGCCCGACCATGGTGCATTCCGGGTCTTTGTCCCTGATGAGCCCGGGCTTGACCCGGTTGCAGGGTGAAAGTTACGTACAGGTGCACCCTGAGGACGCCCGCAAGCTTGGCCTGGAAGACAACCAGAAGGTCATCCTCAGGTCCAAACAGGGCCAGATTACTGTCAAGACCTTGGTTTCCTGGAATGCCGCTCCGGGCCTTTTATTCGTCCCCTGCCATTTCGGCCAGGTGGGCGGGAATTGTCTGACGGGGCGCGATTTAACTATCACCAAAGTGCAGTTAGAAAAGGTTTAGCCTCAAACCTCAGCGGAAAGAGGGAAGAATATGCTGGCTTTCGTTCTCATTGCCATCGTAAAAGTGCTCGTGGTTTTTACGGCCATGCTTCTCATCGTAGCTTACATGACCTTGATGGAAAGAAAAGTTCTCGGCCATATGCAGGTTCGTTTCGGGCCGAACCGCACCGGGCCCTTCGGATTATTACAGCCTATAGCGGACGGGATTAAACTTTTTTTCAAGGAAGACATCATCGTCCCCCATGCCAACCGCCTGATCTACATACTGGCCCCCTCCGTAATGGTCATCACGGCTTTAGTGAGTTTTGCCGTCATTCCTTTCGGGGACAGCGTTACCATTCTGGGGCATAAGGTGGATATGGTGGTGGCCGATGTGAACGTGGGCTTGCTTTACCTCATGGCCATCTCCTCCCTGGGGGTTTATGGATTGGTCATGGGCGGGTGGGCTTCCAATAATAAATATTCCCTGTTAGGGGCCATTCGCTCATCGGCGCAGATGATTAGCTATGAACTCTCCCTGGGACTTTCCATCATCGGGGTGTTGATGATCACGGGGTCTTTATCTACGGTGAAGATCGTGGGAGCCCAGTCCCAGGTATGGTTTGTCGTTTACCAGCCGCTCGGTTTCCTAATTTTCCTGATCTCCGCTGTGGCCGAATGTTCCCGCACTCCCTTCGACCTGACGGAGTGTGAAAATGAGCTGGTGGCCGGATACCAGACCGAATACAGCTCGATGAAATTCGCTCTGTACTACCTGGCGGAATATGCCCATATTTTGGTGATCAGTTCTCTGGCCGTAACCCTTTTCTTCGGCGGCTGGCAGGGCCCCTTTTTGCCGCCGCTGGTCTGGTTCCTGATTAAGGTTTTTATTTTTATCTTTTTCTTTATCTGGATCCGGGCGACCTTCCCCCGCTTCCGTTACGACCAGCTTATGAAATTCGGCTGGAAGGTTCTCTTCCCTTTGTCTTTATTGAATATCATGATCACGGGGATAGTAATGTCAGTGATAGGCTGAGAGGAGTTGAAACGAAGGTAGGGTTTTGAATAAATAAATCCGAAGCACGATCCCGCCAAGAGAGAACTTAAGAATATTTCAGAAATTTTGAATCTTGAATTTTGAATTTTGAATTTATTTTATCCACCGTGGCGGATCGATATTTGGATTTCTGGTTTGAGTTTTGCTGCAAGATCGAGGAGAACGATGATTAAACCGTTACTCAAAGGATTAGGATTAACCTTGCGCACCTTCTTCACCCGGCCGGTGACCATGCAGTATCCGGAAGAGAAGATGGTCATGTACCCCCGTTTCCGCGGCCTGCATGAGCTGACCCGGGATAAAGAAGGCAAAATTATCTGCGTGGCCTGCGAACTTTGCGCCGCAGTCTGCCCGGCGAATTGCATCCGCGTGGAACCGGCTGAAGGACCGACTCACCAGCGCTTTCCCAAGGTCTATGAGATTGACCTCCTGCGCTGTATCTTCTGCGGATTTTGCCAGGAAGCCTGCCCTTACGAGGCGATTATTCTGCGGGAGAATTACGAAACCGCCAATTACACCCGGAAGGACCTGCTCTACGACCGGGACAAGCTTTTCCACGCTTACCAAAAATGAAGAAATGGTGAAAAGTTTTCAAAAAGAACGGCAAAGTAAAAAGCTCCAGATGCCAGGCGCGCAAATCCTGAGGAATGAGGCGTACGTTTTGGTACGCCGCAATGACGAAGGATGCAGCGCAACGCCGCAGATGGACTTTTTACGAGGCCGTCAAAAATAGGGAGGCCCGTGCCCATGTTTGAAACTTTTTTATTTGTTCTGCTGGCTGTGGTGACCACTATTGCGGCCATTCTGGTCATTGTCCAGCGGAACCCAGTGGCCAGCGCCATTTACTTGATCATCACCTTATTCTGCCTGGCCGGTATCTACCTCCTGCTGAGCGCCCCATTTATCGCCGTTATCCAGGTTTTGGTCTATGCCGGGGCCATTATGGTCCTCTTCCTTTTTGTGATCATGCTCCTCAACCTGGAAAAAGAAAAGAAGCTTATTTACCGGAACAGGCTGCAAAAGGTCCTGGGGGTTTTTCTGGGGGGCGTGCTCCTGGCCCAGATCGGCATGATTTTCAGCTCCGTCCTTCTGGAAGGAAGCAAAGGAAAATTTCCGGCGGAGAAGGTTGCGGCCCTAGGCAATACCGAAGTGGTAGCCCGGCTGCTCTTCACCGATTTCCTGTTGCCCTTTGAGATTGTTTCGGTCCTTCTGCTGGTGGCCATTGTTGGAGCCATCGTTCTGGCCAAGAAACAGATTTGATAAAGGCAGAATAAAGAATACAGAATACAGAAGTCAGAAGAAAAACTATTAATTACATGTCTTCTGGATTCTTTTTTTAGAGGAGTTTAAAATGGTTTCTTTATCCAGTTATTTGATTTTGAGCGCCATTCTCTTCAGTGTGGGGGTGGTGGGATTTTTGCTCCGGCGAAACATTATCGTTATTTTCATGTCCATCGAACTTATGCTCAACGCAGCCAACTTAGCTTTCGTGGCCTTCTCCCGTTTTCTGGATTCCATGGACGGCCAGATCTTTGTCTTTTTTGTAATGGCCGTGGCTGCGGCCGAGGCCGTGGTCGGTCTGGCCATCATCATGGCCATGTACCGCGTCAAAGAGACCGTCAATGCCGATGAGATGAATTTGATGAAATGGTAAGAATAGAATACAGAATACAGGAGTCAGAAGTCAGGAGAAAGAATTCAAAGAAAATACCGGACTTTTTTATTCTGAATTCCGGATTCTGAATTCTGGATTCTGTTTCCACAAGGAGATTTTATAATGCTGGACTATGTGGGGTTGATTCCTTTATTCCCGGCAATTGGATTTGCCATTAACCTTTTCTTCGGAAGGCGGCTGCCCAAAGGAGCGGTGGGTTTTATCGCCTGCGCGGCCATCGGCCTTTCTTTCCTGGTCTCCCTCCTGGTCTTCGCCGACCTGCTAAAATTGGCGCCGGCCAATCGTTCCGTGGAAAAAATCCTTTACACCTGGATCCATTCAGGCGAATTTCAGGCCAACGTCGGATTCCTGGTCGATCCTCTCTCCATCGTCATGATGCTGGTGGTCTCCGGCGTCTCCTTCATCATTCACGTTTACTCCCACGGCTACATGCATGATGACCGGGACTTCCCCCGTTATTTCGCCTATTTGAACCTCTTCGTCTTTTTCATGCTCATCCTGGTCTCCGCCAACAATTTTCTCCTGATGTTCGTCGGCTGGGAAGGGGTGGGCCTCTGTTCCTACTTCCTGATCGGGTTCTGGTACGAAAAAAAATCAGCCTCGGACGCCGGCAACAAGGCTTTCATCGTCAACCGCATCGGCGATTACGGATTCCTTCTGGCCATTTTCCTTATTTTTGTGACCTTCGGCACCATTGATTTCAAGGCAGTTTTTGCCGCGGCTCCGGAAAAATTGGCCATCGGCAGCGGGATCATCACTCTGATCACTCTCCTCCTCTTTATGGGGGCCACCGGCAAATCGGCCCAGATTCCTCTTTTCACCTGGCTGCCCGATGCCATGGAGGGCCCGACGCCGGTCAGCGCCCTGATCCACGCCGCCACCATGGTTACTGCCGGGGTTTACATGGTGGCCCGCTGCAA
>JASEHN010000173.1 GCA_030018715.1 Thermodesulfobacteriota bacterium
ACTCTTTGTACGCCGTGATAATAGATAGGTGCAGCAAAACGGTTATAGACATTCGCTTCTTCTTCACTCATCTCAGGGTAATAGACTAAGTCAAAACGCAATTTCCGGCAGAAGGCTCTTAGCGCTTCGGTTTCTTTAGGCCCCACCGCATCTTTTGTTATCAGGAGGTTAAAGGTTCCCAAGGAGCGAAAGGCCAGGAGGTGCTGGCCTGGTTCCTTGCCTTCCTTTTCCAGGGCCTCTTTGGCAAGCGAAAACAGGCGGAGTTCTCCCCGCGGCGGGGGGAGAAGATAAAGGTTTACGAATATGACTCCCCCCGGCTTGAGGACTTTCAGATAATCCCTAAAAGCTTCCGTGGTCAGCCGGTAATCCTCGTGCAGGCTGGAGAGCCCGGTGGAAGAAGCAGCCATGCTTTCGGTCAAAGGAAGAACGATCAGATCAAAAGGCGGAGGATCACCCCGCACAAAGCTCCGGCCATCGCCCACGACCACCCGGGTTTTCTCCCCAAGGTAAATTCCCCCGGAATATTCCCGATAACTTCCCTGAAGAAGCTCGACCACCGTAGGGTTAATCTCCACGGCTACTATTTCTTTAGCTTCGTGGTAAAGCGCGTTTAAAACCTCCAGCCCGCCCATCGGCTCAAAGATCAAAACCCGGCCGGGCGTAATGATCTGATAAGGAAAAGACGAAGGAAGAAATTCGATAAACCTGAAAGCCTTCTGCTCATGGCCTTGCCCGGGGAACCGGGTTATGGGGCTTAAGCGATCGGCATCCACCGTAAGGCCCAATTGCGGCGGGAGCGGGTCCAGATACTCCAGGCTCAACCCCGGAGCAGTGCGGGCTGCCGGGCTCTCCAGCACATCAACCCTGGAGAAGGCATTCCAGCGCGTTTCCAACAAACGCGCTCCGGGAAAGAGCAGGGCGGCGCTCAATCCTTTATAGGGAGAAAGGCGCAGGCTCAGGAAAGAAGGGGGCCAGAACAAGAGGAACAAGAGGAGACCGACCCAGGTCCACTGGAAGAAGGAAATGAAATAACTCGATTTCCGCTTCCAGCCAAATGCCAGTGAAGCCAGGGCACCCAGCAGGGCGGAGAATATAAGGGCGCCCGCCCCGCCAAAGATCCCGAACAGGCCGAGGGCGAGAACACAACCCAGGGCAGCTCCGGAGAGGTCGGCAAAATAGAGTTTACCGGCAAGACCGCTCCAGCGGGCCAGAGCAGAGGAAATGGCCAGGCCCGCGAAAAAAAAGGGAACCGAAAAAACCAGATAATACAGGAAGACATAAAATAATTGCCAGCGATCCCAGGAAATGCGGGCCATATCAAAGGGGATAAAATTGCTGGCGAGGTAAGCAGTGAGCGTACTGAAAGAAAAAAGCCAGGAGGCCAAAGGCAGGGTCTGCCAGATTTCCCGGTTGAGGAGAGAGGGGAAGGAGGCAAGAAAAGAGCCACTGGCCCCAAACCCCAGGAGAGCCATGCTCACCACCATGAAGGCGAAATGGTGCCACTGGGCGACGGAGAGAAGGCGGGTCAGGGAAATTTCCAGGGAAAGGACAGCAACGGACGTAAGGAAAATTCCCAGAAGCAGAGAAAAAGGAACCATAGCTCTACCTACGGGGTTCAAGGATTCACGGGTTCAAGGGTTCAAGAGGACATAATTCCTTACCTTGATGTGTCCATGTTGGATTATAATATAAGCAAGGATTCGATCCAATGAAAAACTCCTCCGGTTATGCAGATGAAAAGGTATGAAACGTTTGACCATACTGCCGACTTAGGCATTCGGATTTTTGGCCGGACCTGTGAGGAAGTTTTTGCCAACGCGGCTTATGCCCTTTTTGATTTGCTGACCGGTTTGGATCAGGTGCGGGAAAATATTGCTTACACTATCCAAGTCGAGGCAGAAGATCGGGAAGAACTTCTGATTCGCTTCCTGAGCGAGCTTTTGTTTCTCTGCGAGAGTGAGGGATACCTTTTCCAGAGGTTTTCATTTACCCATCTTAACCAAAAATCCCTTAAAGTGGTGGCCTACGGAGAGACCTTCGATCCCTCCCGCCATGAATTCAAGACAGAGATCAAGGCCGTAACTTACCATCAGGTGGAAGTAAAAGAAAGCCATGGAGCGTGGGAAGGGAGAGTCATCTTTGATCTTTGAACCAAAGAGGGGGTGTCCATGAACGACCAGAAAAAAATCCGTCTGGAAAAAATCGATGATTACCGCTGGCGGATCCCTCGGACCGGGAAGATGCAGGTCGAAGGATTAATTTATGCGGATGAAAGACTGCTCCGGGAAATTCGCGAGGATGAAAGTACGAAACAGGTAGCCAACGTGGCTCATCTTCCGGGCATCCTTAAGTATTCTTTGGCCATGCCTGACATACATTGGGGCTATGGGTTTCCCATCGGGGGAGTTGCCGCCTTCGACTGGCAGGAAGGGGTCATTTCTCCGGGCGGCGTGGGGTACGACATCAATTGCGGAACCCGCTTAATCTCCACGAACCTCTCCGTCCAGGACCTTAAGGATAAAATCAAGGACCTGGTGAATGCCCTGTATCAAAACATTCCTTCGGGCGTCGGCTCCAAGGGGGCTTTACGCCTATCCGTTCACGAACTGCGCCAGGTCTTGAAAGATGGCTCGGCCTGGGCTGTAGGGAACGGATATGGCTGGCCGGAAGATTTGGACCGCACCGAGGATAGAGGGTGCATGGAGGGCGCGAATCCGGGAGTAATCAGCGAAAGGGCCATAGATCGGGGAAGGCCTCAACTGGGGACGCTGGGTTCAGGAAATCACTTTTTGGAAGTAGGTTTTGTGGATGAGATTTACAATCCGCAGGTGGCCCGGGTCTTCGGCCTGAGGAAAGACCAGGTTACTGTTCTCATCCACTCCGGATCTCGAGGACTCGGCTACCAGGTTTGCGATGATTTCCTGAAAAAGATGAGTGAGCGGGTTCGTCAATCTGGTCTGGAGCTTCCGGACCGGCAGTTGGCCTGCGACTACATCCGCTCGGCCACGGGGCAGGATTATTTTTCCGGGATGGCCTGCGCAGCCAATTACGCCTGGGCAAACCGGCAGATGCTCATGCACTGGACGCGGGAAGTATTTGAAAGGTTTCTGCAGATGGGCCCGAAAGAGTTAGGTATGCATTTGGTTTATGACATCTGCCACAACATTGCCAAACGGGAATGGCACATGGTTGACGGAGAACGCCGGGAAGTCTGCGTCCACCGGAAAGGGGCAACACGGGCCTTCCCGGCGGGACATCCCGCCGTACCCGAGGCCTACCGGGATGTCGGGCAGCCGGTCCTTATTCCCGGGGATATGGGGCGGTACTCTTTTGTCCTCGTGGGCACTGAACAGGCGTTAGATGAGACCTTCGGCAGCACCTGTCACGGAGCCGGACGGGTGCAGAGCCGGACCCAGGCAAAGAAAGCGAGTAAAGGAAGGGCGCTCCACCGCGAGCTGGAGGATCGGGGAATTTTCGTCATGGCCGCGAGCCGGGGAACTTTAGTCGAGGAGGCGCCGGAAGCTTACAAGGATGTAAGTCAGGTGGTAGAAGTCGTTCACCAGGCTGGAATCTCCCGGAAGGTGGCCAGGCTTCGTCCGTGGGGAGTGGTGAAGGGGTAATGGGGGAAGGAGAGATGGGGGCGTCTCCGTTGCTAATTGACGGGGGGTTCTGAGCCTTCCTTAAAACATTCGAAGATTACTTTTCCTGACTTAGCCGGGTGTTTG
The DNA here is from genome assembly GCA_030018715.1 of Thermodesulfobacteriota bacterium. Taxonomy (GTDB): domain Bacteria; phylum Desulfobacterota; class SM23-61; order SM23-61; family SM23-61; genus JAHJQK01. The sequence goes on from JASEHN010000173.1 coordinate 3,726, forward strand.
GGACTGACAGGCTCCCCGTTGACCGAGTCTATTTTAACGAAGACAATCCCTTCGGGCACGGAAAAATTCTCAAGCGCTTTTCCGGCAACTGCTTCTTTCATAAACTCCAACCAGATCGGCAGGGCGGCGACAGCCCCTGTTTCGTGAGCCCCCAGAGGCTTTTCAATGTCATATCCAACCCAGGCGCCGGCGACCAGTTGTTGCGGGATGAAACCGACAAACCAGGCATCGCGGTTGTCGTTGGTCGTCCCGGTTTTTCCAGCGGCCGGCCGGCCCAAGGCTTTGGCCCTCTGGCCGGTTCCTTCCTGGATGACGCTCTGCATCAGGCTGGTGATGAGATAAGAACTCTGCGAGCTGATCACTTCAATGGCCGAGGGCTCCACTTCTTCCAGAATGTTTCCGTCTTTGTCCACAATTCGGCTAATCAGAATAGGTTCAGCCCGGTAACCCTGAGCGGCAAAAACTCCAAAGGCATTGGTCAATTCCAGAAGGGAAACGTTCGCCGCTCCCAGGGCCAGTGAGAGGTTGGGCTCCAGTTTGGATTTTATTCCCAAGTTCCTGGCGTACTGGATCAAATAGTCAGTCCCGATGGTCTGAGCAATCTTCACCGTGACCACGTTCCGGGAGTGGGTCAGGGCCTTGCGAAAAGTGATCAGCCCCCAGAATTGCCGGTCGAAATTTTGGGGTTCCCAGGGTTCTTTTCCGGGAACGTCGATGTAGGAAAATGGCTCGTCCACAATTACGGTAGCCGGGGTAAACCCTTTGTCCAGAGCAGCGGCGAACACGATAGGCTTGAAAGCAGACCCGGCTTGTCTCTTGGCCTGGGTAGCCCGGTTGAACTGGCTAACTGAAAAATCCCGCCCGCCGATCATGGCCAGGATATACCCGGTCTGCGGGTCGAGGGCAACAAGCGCTCCCTGAACCTGCCCCTTACCTTTGCCTTTTCCTTCTCGGGCCTCAAACTCCTCCAGCCCATTCAGAACGGCCTTTTGGGCTGCCTGTTGCAGCCGGCTGTTAATCGTGGTGTAGATCTTCAAGCCCCCTTTGTAAAGCAGTTCTTTCCCGTACTTCTCTTCAATGTACATGCGCACCTGTTCTACAGCGTAAGGGGCATCCAGGTAGCCTTTGGGGCCTTTTGGCCTGAGTCTGACCGCTTCGGCTTCGGCCTTTTTAGCCTGTTCAGGGGTGATCATTTTACGATCGACCATGCGGTTAAGCACGTAAAGCTGGCGCTCGCGGGCCTTCTTGGGATGGCGTAGAGGTGAAAGGTTGTTGGGCGCAGGAGGAAGGCCGGCGAGTATGGCGCATTCAGCCAACGTTAAATCCTGCAGGGATTTGCCAAAATATGTTTTCGCTGCGGCCGCTACCCCGAAGGCCCCTTCGCCCAGATATATCTGATTCAAATAGAGGAAAAGGATTTCATTTTTCGTCAGATAGCGTTCAATGCGCTGGGCCAAAACGGCCTCTTTTAACTTGCGAGTGAAGCTTCGCTCGGGAGTGAGGAAGAAGGATTTGGCGATCTGCTGGGTGATTGTGCTTCCCCCTTGCACCACATCCAGGGCCTCGATGTTGCGGAAGGCTGCGCCTAATATCCTCCAGTAGTCAAGGCCCTGATGTTCAAAAAACCGGGCGTCTTCAGCGGCGACAAAGGCTTTGATCAATAATTTGGGCATCTTCGAAAGGGGAACGACCATCCGCCGTTCAATGAAAAACTCGCCGATCACCATTTCATCGTCGGAATAGACCTCAGAGACAATATAGGGCTGGTAATCTTTCAGGGTTGTCAACCTGGGCAGGTCGAAGATGAGGGTGAAGTATAAGACTGTAGCTGCCCCGGCAGCAAGAAAGACCAACAGGAAGAGGATGAGAGCCAGGGTCTTTAAGACGCGGCCCTTTTTCTTCTGAATACGTTTTGAGCGGGTTACAACCATGGGGAAAATAAAAAAGTTAGGGGGTTCGTTTAAATACGCCGATCCCGTTGGGAACCGGCCATCCTCCGGGAAGGTTGATTTTTAAAGACTTATAGTCTACGTACATCTGAGCTGATGGTCCGCCATCGAGAGTCAAAGCGTCCCGGCATTCCAGGCCTCCTTCGGATTCGGGGAGACGAAAAATCCTGGCCAAATCCTGGGCGTAAAGGTTTGTATCTTCCGAATTCAGCAAGATAATCTGGTTTTTGAAAGTGATGCCCAGGGCCGAACGCCTGGCTACCTGTTTTTTAAGAAGCAATTCACGGCCATCTACCACAAGCCGCGGGCCAACCTGGAGCGCCTGGGAAACGGTCCCCTCATTGTGGAACTCTTTGGTGTGGATAATTCGGGGACGGTTGTCCTGAACAAGAAAAACTCCCCAGTCGGTTTTCCGCAAAGGGTTAACTTCCCGGCCGTCTATGATCAGCAGGCCAAGGGGCCGGTAATCGGGCATGAAAAAACTACCGTTGACCGCAGCCAGGGCTTGAGTTTTTTGGGCTAATATCTTGATTTCCATCCTATCCGTTCCAAATACCCGGCTGTCGATCACCCGCACGGGGAATTTATCCATATCCACCTTCAAAACCCTTAGTTTGATGAAGGTCTGATAGGGCGGTCCGTCGAGCTGCATGGACCTGACTTCAAAGCCTTCATCGATTTTTTGCCAGGAATGGTTAGGGGGAGAGCCGGTTGCCTGCCCCATCAGGATCAGGGGCGCTCCCAGGGCAAAAAATAAGATGGTCCACTTGTTTCTCGTTCTGTCCAAGCGCTTCATTTAATTTTGGTTTTATTATTGATGGTCTCGTAAAAAGTCGTAAAACTGTCACTCCTGCGAAAGCAGTCCGCCTCAGGCGGACAGAACTGCTTGAATTAAC
>JASEHN010000174.1 GCA_030018715.1 Thermodesulfobacteriota bacterium
TCGCCGGAGTTGCTGTAGCCAAAGAATCAGGAGCCGGCCCCATCATTCTCCTGGGTCTCCCGCAAGATAAAACCAGACTGGCGATGGCCATGCGTTTCGGGGCTGACCGGGTGATCAACATTGAAGAAGAAAAACCTGTAGAAGTGCTCAGCGGAATGACCGGCGGGAAAATGGCCAATGTGGTCATGGATGTTTCGGGAAACCCTGCGGGAGCTGAACTTGCCCTCTCCCTGACCGGCAGACGGGGCACCATCGTGCTTCCCGGCATATACAAAGGGAAAAAAGCCTCGCTGGATTTAGATCAGGTGGTTCTGCGCGAAATCAAAGTCCAGGGAGTATTTTCCCATGATTTTCGAGCGGTTCGACCGGCTATACAAATGGCCCGCAAAGGCCGTTACCCTTTTCACGAACTCATCACCCACCGGCTACCCCTGGAGGAAGCCGAAAGAGCGCTCCATTTAGTCGGCGGAGGGGAAAAAGGTGAAAATCCGTTAAAGGTAGTCTTAGATCCTAACTTGAAAGCCGGATCCTGAGTAATTTTTAATATCTCATTCTCCACCGCTGAATATTTTCGAAGAAAATGAATCATCTAATGGGTACCACCCTCTTCTCCGATCCCTGCAAAACATTGGCGTTACACTGAAAAGGTTCGCAGAAGGTTCAAAACCCGCAAAGACAACTCGATCAGCTGAACCTTTTTCAGATTACCCAATACCTCATACCTCAAAGGAACGATTCAGCAGACATTCCAGTAAAAATTTCCGGAAAGGCCCGATTTTTTTCTTGACAGATTTTTCAAAATATGATTTAAATGTTTCAAAATTGGAATATACTTGAAATAAATATTTCATTTCTACAGGAAGGCACTCCGAAGCAGGAAGGCTCGATGCTGACTGAAAAACTGCAAAAGAGTTATCCGTCCCTCACCAAGCAGCAGAAAAAAGTCGCCGAGTTTTTTCTTTCCCACGGCCCTGAAGCAGCTTTCCTATCCGTAGCCCAATTATCCCAGCAAGTGAAAACAAGCCAGGCCAGTGTCGTCCGGTTCTCCCGCGCCATCGGTTTTAAAGGTTATCCCGAACTGCAACAAGAACTCCAAAACTGGGTCCGACAGAAGGTTTCTCCCGTTAAGGTTCTGCAAAACTTGATGGGCAAACAGCCCAAGGAGAATGTCTATGCCCGAATCTTCCAGATGGATATGCAGAACTTAAGGGAAACAGAAAAGGCTATCAGTCAGGAGACCCTGGACCGGGTAGTGAATGAGATCATCCGCGCCCGAAGGATTGGCTTTATCGGTTACCGCACCTCCCGTGCCGTTGCCTATCTCCTTTATTACCACCTCAGCCGGGTCCGCAAAAACTGTGAAATTCTAGACACGGGCAATAATCTGACCACCCAGCTCATTAATTTTGGCCCTGGGGACCTTCTGATGGCTGTCAGTTTTCCCCGATATGGCCGGCAGACCTTCGAGATCCTAAAATACGGGAAAAAGGTGGGGTGCAGGACTATCGCCATCACCGACGCCCCCATATCTCCTCCCAGTCAGGTTGCCGATATCGTCTTACTGGCCGAGCGGGAATCAGCCGCCTATTTCAATTCCTTCACCAGCGCCGTAACCCTGGTCAACTGTCTGGCGGCCGGCGTATCTCTGAAAAGTAAGCGTTCTCTGGAAATGCTCAAGGCTTTCGATCAAATCGACAATGACTTGAAGTCTTTCATGATTTAGCAGGCGTGCAAAAATGAAAGCACCCCCCTTTTCTCAATGATGGGAGAGGGAAGTATATTCACCTGGGCTAATGAAAATTCTGCAATAGTTTAAAAACTCTTTCGAAGGAGGAAAGAACGATTATCCTTATAACTCATACGGCCTACGGCGCGTAAATGCAGGAAAATTCATTCTTTTGGCCGCGTATGGGGAGCATCGGTCCAAACGCTATCCCCAGGTACCGACTCTGAAAGAGATCGGATATCCGGTGGTCAGAGCCAGCCCCTGGGGATCATCGCTCCCAAGAGAATATCCAAGGCGAGGGTCCCAAAATTGGCTGATGCCTTCAAAAATGCCCTGGAGGATTCGGAATTCCAAGCCACCATGAAAAAATTGGATATGTCCCTGCTGTACTTGAATTTCGATAACTATGAAAATTTCTTCCGCGGCCGGACATTAGGCGGGGCTTTCAGAAACTTGAAAATACATTTTTAGTAGCATGGAGAATTCAAATTCAGGAAGGTTTGAATCTGCATAAATGGTTTTTAACGTGCAATAAAATCTTAAACCTTTAGGAAAAGTTGAATTGAAAATGGGAAGCAAAAATCTTACTCTCACCATTCTTCTCCTTTTCACTTTGGCCCTCTATCCAAATTCCCCCCTCTCTGGCCAGAAAGACACCTTCCTGTCCGTCGAAATCCTCAAGGAGAAAAGAGAAAAAGTCCTCCATATGGGGGTTAGAGAAGGTTCGACTCTGACCCTTTCTTATTTCCATTCCTTATATCGTACTCCTCAAGAGGAAATTTATTCGGTTCTGACTGAGAACCTTCTACTCCAAGAAATCCATTTTGGCAACCTGGAAGCGGCAGGGTATTATAATCCCAATCCTCCTGGGGGGATCCGACTTGAGGGGGGATTATGGAAAATCAAACTTTCCCCTCCAGGTCATTTCTCGGCCATTCAGATGAGAATTCCCTTTACGGCCCCTTTGAGTCTTTCTATCGATGGCTCGCCTATCTGGTCTCCCCGAGAGAATGATAGAGGATTACTTTTACTCGTAACAATTTCACGGGAGGGAATAAAAGGGAATAAAAGGGAATAAAAGGTGGGCGGGGCCAAGAAGCAAGCTGGTTGGGAAGACATGACGGCTATGCTGGAAAAGATTAAATCAAAAACTGCCTCATAGACGAGGGGCAATTTTAGTTTTTAGGGAGAAGATGAAATTTTTCCAAAGGAGGCCGAAGCTATGAGATTTACTTTTACGGAAGAACAGAACAAGTTTCGTCAGACGGTGCGCGATTTTCTCCAAGCCGAGCTCAAGGCGGGCATTTTTGTGACGAAGAGTGGAGGGCTGGCAGAAGGGAATAATCAGGAATTCTCCAAGAAGATGGCCCAGAGGGGTTGGATTGGGCTGACCTGGCCGCAAAAATACGGGGGGCAGGGGCGCACCTACGTAGAAAAAGCCATCTTGATTGAAGAGCTTTTTAAAGTCCAGGCCCCCGTCGCCTATCATTTTTTGGCGGACCGACAAATCGGGCCATCGATCATCCATTTTGGATCGGAATGGCAAAAAGAATATTTTTTACCCCGTTTCGTTAAGGCCGACGAAAACATGAAGTTTTGCCTTCTCTTCAGCGAACCCAATGCGGGATCTGACCTGGTCAATGTAGCAACGACCGCCACCAAGGAAGGCGATTTTTACACCCTGCGCGGGCAGAAAGTCTGGACTTCGGGTGGACATCAGTCGGACTATGGGTGGCTGTTAGCCAGGACCAAAATCGACAGTTCTGTCCCCAGACATGAATCATGTTCGCAGTTTATCGTCGATATGAAAGCCCCCGGAGTAACGGTGCGGCCCATCATCAACATGGTCGGGTGCCATACCTTTAATGAAGTATTTTTGGATGAGGTAAAAATCGATCGAAAATTCATGGTAGGTCAGGAAAATGATGCCTTTAAACAGATCATGGCCCAAATGGACTATGAGCGGGCGGGAATGGAGAGGCTACTGCAGAATTATCCGGTTTACGAGAAAGTCATCAATTATGTAAAAGAGATGGGAAAAACCCGCAAAGGTGACCCCTTCTATCATTGGGTGCAAGATTCGGTGGCCCAGCTGGAGATCGAGTTTAATATCGGCCGGCTCCTCTGCTATAACACCGCCTGGACCATCGACATGGGCCGAAAGCCCACCAGCGAAGCCGCTTTAACGAAGGCTTATTGTAACCAATACGAACAACGCCTGAATGATCTGGCCACGAGAGTCCTGGGACCCGCGAGCCAGATCCGCGAAGGGAGTCCTTGGACCCTTTATGACGGTGAGATCGCCGACTGTTACCTTTGGTCCCCCAGCTATGCTCTACAGGGCGGCAGCGTGGAAGTTTTGAAAAACATCGTGGCTTTGAGAAGATTAGAATTGCCCAGAAAGTAATTTCTTGGAAAAAATTTCTACAGCGAACCATTCTAAATAGAAAAGGAGCGCCAAAATGGAATTCAATTTAAATGAAGAAACCAAGATGCTGCAAAGCAGTGCGGAAAAATTCTGCAAAGAAAAGAGTCCCAGCCCTTTTGTGAAGAACATGATTAAGGACGAAAAAGGATTTTCGGAAGCCCACTGGAAAGAGATGGCCAACCTGGGCTGGTTAGGATTGATTTACGACGAGAAATATGGGGGAAGCGGGGGAAGCTTTTTCGACCTGTTCATCCTGTTTGAAGAAATTGGCAAAACCCAGCTGCCCAGCCCCTTCCTCTGCAGTGCGGTGTTTGCCGGCCTTTTGATCAATGAAGCGGGAGATGAAAATCTCAAGAAGACTTATTTACCCCCGGTGATTCAGGGAGAAAAAATCTTAACGATCGGACTCCGGAATGAACAGGGTCAATATGATCATGCGGCAGCCGCCCTCGAAGCCAAAGAAAGCGGGGGTGGTTCTTATGTGATCAAAGGAACCCGGATTTTGGTCCCCTATGCTCAGGTGGCGGATGAAATCATCGTTTGTGCCAACCTGAAAGGGGAGAAAGCTTCTGGCCCGACTCTATTCAAAGTTTCTGGCAAAGCTTCTGGGCTCAAAAAGACTCCTCTCAACACCTTGACCGGCGAAAAAACTTTCGGGGTTGTTTTTGAAGATGTGAAGGTTTCGGAAAAAGATATCCTGGGGGCGATTGGCAAAGGGACTACCTATGTGGATAAAGTCCTACCCAAAGTCATCACCCTCAAGTGCGGGGAAATGGTCGGAGGTTTGTCGAAAGTGCTGAACATGACCGTGGATTATGTCAAACAACGCATCCAGTTTGGAAGACCTTTGGGGGCCTTGCAGGTTGTCCAGCACTATTGTGCCGATATCTCTACTTTTTTAGATACCAGCCGGCTGATTGCGTATCAGGCCGCTTCCCTTATCGATATTGGCTTCCCCTGCGCTAAAGAAGTGGCCATGGCCAAAGCCTGGTGCAGCGACGCCTATAAAAAATCTACTCAGATTGCTCAGCAACTCCATGGCGGAATTGGTTTCACTGAGGAGCACGATTTGCACCTCTACTATAAACATGCCAAGGTAGCGGAATTAGATTTGGGAGATTCTTGGTCTCATCGGCAAAAAGTTGCTGAAGAGATGGGTTTCTAAGTGAGAATCCCGACTTTTGGAAAAGCCCCGGGGAATGGGATGAAAGATGTCGAACCCTTTCGCATGGCTTTCTTCAAGAGGAAAAAGGGTGAGGGAAAAAATTCTAATAAAGGTTTTTACACTCATTCCAACCCAATTGTGGGTTTTCGGTTCCGGGAATTCAAATTTGCCTAACATTCACCTAAACAGAAAGGGGGACAATGCCATGAAAGTGATTAGATTTGGGTTAGCAGTATTGCTGGTGCTGGCGATGGTGAACACGGCCGAGGCGGCCAAGAAGAAGTATCTTTCCATCGCCACCGGGGGTACCGGCGGCGTCTACTACCTTATCGGGGCGGGTGTGGCTAAACTGATGAGCAAATACGCACCCGATATTGAAGCGACTTCGGAGACGACGGCAGCAGGGGCGGAGAATACCCGCCTTTTGGGTACGAAAAAGACGGAAGTGGCGCTCATCGATGAAACATCCTTACTGGAAACCGTGAAAAAGACTCCCGGTCTCAAACTGGAAGACTTTCGGGCCGTCTTTTCCGGGCATCCCATGTTCACCCATATTTTTGTGCCGACGGAATCCCCCATCAAAGACATTCCCGACTTCAAAGGCAAGAAGGTAGGCGTTGGCGCTCCTGGCAGTGGCAACGAGATTGGCGCCAAGATTATCCTTGAGGAATATGGCCTTACCTACAAAGACCTCAAACCCCTATGGCTATCTTTTACGGAACAGGTCAGTGCCTTTAAGGATCGAAGCACCGATGTGGGGTTCATTTCCGCCGGGGTGCCTACTTCCTCGATCATGGATCTTACGACGACAGTTTCGGTCCGTTTCCTCCCTTTGCCGCTGGACAAGCTGAAGTCCATTGAGAGCAAGCACCCGGCATTCTTCCCTTCCAAACTTTCGGCTAATGTCTATCGGGGCCAGACGGCGGAGGTCAGCGGAATGGGTTCGGCAGGGACCATCACTGTTCACAAGGACCTGGACGATACGACTGCCTATTGGCTTTGCAAAGTGATTGCCGAGCATTATAAGGAGCTTGCCGAGATTCACCCCGCCGGCAATTTCTACACCCTGGATCGCGTTTATGAAGGAATCGGGATTCCGTTCCATCCGGGCGCCATCAAATACCTAAAAGAGGTTGGCGTCTGGGACAAGCGGCCGGCTCGCTTCAAATAGTTTTGAACACCCGAGGCTCTTGCAAAAGTCCTAAACACCGTCATTCCCGCCCCGCATCAAGTGCGGG
>JASEHN010000175.1 GCA_030018715.1 Thermodesulfobacteriota bacterium
TAGGGGGGACATCTTACATCGGTAATAAAGGGGTAGAATTAAATCGGCGGTAACATCTGGGTTATACCTCATGTCTAAGGCAATATTCTTAGCATTAATCCCTGTTATCGGAATATGGTTTTTCTATGCAAGAATAGGTCGGAGAGAAAAACTGACCTGTCTTCTCTTAATTTTCCTATCTTTTATGGTTTTTACTATAAGCGGAAAAGCAACGCTATTTAAATTACGCTTTATGCCGAAAGATAATGAATTTCCTACGTCAACCCATGTTAGATTAAAGTTATATTCAGAGGCGATTAATTATGTTCTAAAAGATCCCCTCTTAGGAATAGGAATGGGGAACCACTTTTGGGTTACCATTTTCAAAACAAAAGATATAAACTGGACCGACCAATTCGATGGGGTGGACAATTTGTATTTAACCCTGCTTTTAAAGCTGGGTGTAACAGGTGTCTCATCTCCCTTATTTTTTTGTTACCTTTTATACAGGATTTATCGTTATTTGAAAATGACTCCTTCTGTAAATTATGAGTCCTTTTTTATTAGTGGAGTCTTTGCGGGGCTTTCAGGGATCTGTTTTGCTGGGATGTTTGGGTATAGTTTTCATTCTCCGAGCTTTTCAATGATATTCTGGTCAACTCTCGCCATATGTTTTAAAATATTAAAGGAATTCAAATGCATATCGTAGTGGATGCGCGCATGATTGATGGCAAACCACACGGAATTGCCAGATACACCTACAACCTGATAAAGAATTTATTAACGATTGATAAAAAAAATCGGTACACTCTGCTGGTTACGAAAGATATTACCAATTTAAAAACATGGGCGGATAATCTGGCGGTGTGCTATCTAAAGTCCAGATGGATCTCGATCTCTGAACAATGGGAACTGGTAAAAGTTTTAAAAGTCTTAAAGCCGGACCTGTACCATGCACCTTCGTTTGTGGCTCCTGTTTTCAATCCCTTTCCGATGATTATGACGATCCATGATGTAAACCACATCGCCTTGGCCCAAAACTACTCCACGTTCCATCGGCTTTACTATAAATTCATTGTAAAACCATCCGCGAATAAATCTGCAAAGATATTGACTGATTCAGAATTTTCCAGGAAAGAAATAAGCAAATACCTGATGATTCCGGATAATAAAATTAAAGTAATTTACTCCGGTTGTGAAGAGGAATTCAAACCTATCGAAGATCCGGAAACGATTCGAAAGGTTCGAGAGAAGTACCGCCTCCCGGGAACTTTCATTCTTTATGTAGGTGGTTACAAGATTCATAAGAATATCTCGAATCTTCTCGCGGCCTATGCCAAAATACCTCTCAATTTCCCTCTGGTATTTTCCGGGACGGGGAACAAAAAACTTATTGAGATTTCAAGGAGATTAAATGTAGATAAAAAAGTTCTATTTATAGGTGACATTGAAAATAACGATCTGCCGATTGTTTATAATTGTGCGACTTTATTCGTATTCCCTTCCTATTATGAAGGTTTTGGTTTTCCACCTTTAGAAGCCATGGCTTGTGGATGCCCTGTAGTTGCTTCTAATGCAACAAGCCTTCCAGAAGTTTGCGGTGACGCGGCTTATTATGTTAATCCTTATGATGTTAAAAGTATTGCCGACGGAATTTTTAAGGCCATCATTGACGAAGATCTAAAAAAGAATTTGATCCAAAAAGGGTTGCAAAGGGTCAGGTTGTTTCATTGGAAAAAATCTGCCGAACAGCATATGGAAGTTTTTGAAGAGGTCATGAGCAATAATCGGCGAGGATGAATCGCCATTCTAAAAAAATGAAAATGATCTTTTTAAACAAATGCTGAAACCAGATAATCTTAATTCGCCATATTGAACTATGACGAAGAAGGGGAAAAACGATGAAACGCGCGCTAATTACAGGTATTACCGGCCAAGATGGGAGTTACCTTGCAGAACTGCTTTTGGAGAAAAACTATGAAGTCCATGGAATCGTGAGGCGCTCGGCCATTGAAGATCCAGAGCATCGCATGTCGAGAATCAGGCATCTATTGCCCCAATTGAAAATCCATGCCGGATCCATTGAAAGCTTTGCAAGTATTTTTAATGTAGTCAGAGAGGTGGAGCCGGATGAAGTTTATCATCTGGCTGCCCAAAGTTTTGTTGCTTACTCCTTCGAAGACGAATTTTCGACTCTGATGACAAACATTAACGGGACCCATCACATTCTCGCTGCTATAAAACAAATTATACCTTCCTGCCGTTTCTATTTTGCAGCTTCCAGTGAAATGTTTGGAAACGCCAAACCACCTCAAAATGAAAATACAAATTATCAGCCAAGATCTGCGTATGGAATTTCTAAACTTACCGGCTATCACTTGGTTAGAAACTACCGAGAAGCCTATGGAATGTTTGCTGTTAATGGTATCCTTTTCAATCATGAATCTCCCCGACGGGGATTTGAATTTGTGACTCGAAAAATATCTTCCCATGCCGCAAGGATCAAACTTGGATTGGCAAAGGAACTCAAATTGGGGAATTTAGATGCCAGAAGAGACTGGGGCCATTCTAAAGATTACGTAAAAGCCATGTGGATGATGTTGCAGGCAGACTCTCCGGAAGATTATGTAATTGGGACGGGGGAGAGTCATTCAGTGCGGGAGTTCGTAAAAACCGCCTTTAATTATTTGGGATTGGATTTCCAAGAATTTGTGACCACAGATCCCCAATATTACCGACCCACTGAAATTTATGACCTTGTCGCTGATGCCTCTAAAGCGAGAAAAAATCTGGGATGGAAATATAATTGTCCATTTGTTGACCTGGTGGAAGAAATGGTCGAAAGCGATCTTGCAGCTTTCAAGAAATAATGATCGTTAAATGGATATATCTAAAAATCTAAAAATTGCCCTTGTCCATGATTGGCTTACCGGAATGCGGGGGGGGAAAAATGCCTGGAAGTTTTTTGTGAACTATTTCCCCATGCAGATCTTTTTACTCTCCTGCATATACCAGGAAAAGTATCAGGGACCATCGAACGGATGGCCATATATACTTCCTTTATCCAAAAAATTCCTATGGCCACCCGGAAATACCGCACTTTGCTTCCCCTTTTCCCGACAGCCATCGAACGATTTGATCTTTCAGGATATGATCTGGTCTTCAGTAGCAGCCATTGTGTAGCCAAAGGCGTAATTCCCCGGCCGGACTCCCTTCACCTTTGTTATTGCTATACCCCCATGCGCTACGTGTGGGATATGTACCCCCAATATTTCCCGAAAGAGAAAAGGGGCTTGTTTAACAAAATTATGATCCCTCCGGCAGCAACATATTTAAGGATGTGGGATACGGCTTCTTCTTCCCGCGTGGACTCTTTCATCGCCATTTCCCATCACGTCGCCAAGCGAATTGAGAAATATTATAATCGGACATCCGAAGTGATTTACCCTCCCGTTGATGGAAGTTTTTTCCAGAGGAAAAATCAAGAAGATGATTACTTTCTGGTAGTATCTGCACTTGTCCCTTATAAACGGATCGATTTAGCGATACAGGCATCGAACCGTTCAGGTTTTCGCCTATTGGTCATTGGGGATGGACCGGAAGAAAAAAATCTTAAACAAATGGCCAACAAAAATGTGGAATTCTTAGGATGGCAATCTCCCAATGCTCTGAAGGAATATTATGCCCGCTGCCGGGCTTTCATTTTCCCAGGCGAGGAAGATTTCGGCATTACTCCACTCGAAGCCATGGCTTCAGGAAGGCCTGTAATCGCCTACGGAAAAGGGGGAGTTTTAGAGACTGTGATTCCGCTGAATGATTCCACGGGTATTTGGAATTCAGGGGATGAACCAACAGGGGTTTTTTTTCATGAACAGAGCCCTGAATCACTCATGAATGCCCTACGATTTTTCGAAAAATCCGGGTCTCAATTTAATCCCGAAGCCCTACGTCGCCACGCATTAAAATTCGACCTTCCGATTTTCAAAGAAAAGATCGTTGCGTTTGTGGAACGAAAACTCCAGGAATGGGTAAATCACGACCATCGGAGGAGAAGATTTCGTGCTGAAACAGCATAGCCGATTTTTCATTTCCCTGCTCATCCTGGGAGACCTCATCCTTGTTTTGGTCTCCTGGATTCTCGCTTATTATTTCCGCTTTTATGTTGAACTAATTCCTATTACCAAAGGAGTCCCAGATCTTCAACTTTATCTATTCTTAATCCCTTTCGTAGTGATCATCTGGGGCGTGGTCTTCAAAGTTTATAGGGTTTATGATCCCAAGAGGTTATCGAGTTTCTTTACGGAAATATTCAGTATCGTGAAGGCTTCGACTCTGGCCCTGCTGATTTTGATCGCCACTTCCTTTTTTCTCCAGGAATACAAATTCTCCCGGGTCGTTTTCGCTTATTTCTATATATTCAGTGTAGTTTTAATTTGTGTGTTCCGATTCACTGTAAGAAAGACTTTACGATATGCCCGAAAAAGAGGGAGAAACTTGCGTTATGCCTTGATCATCGGGGCTGGAATACTCGGACAACAAGTCTGGCGGACTATCAAACAGCATCCCGAATTAGGAATTCAGGTCCATGGTATTTTGAGCCGGCATCCTTACAAAGTAGGGACCCAGATTGATGGAGTGGATGTCCTGGGACTCTATGAAGACGTGTCGAGGATCATCAGGAAAATACCCATCGATCAAGTTTTTATCGCTCTTCCCATTGACGACTACAAAAATTTTGAATCCGTCCTAAAAAGCCTCGATGATGAAATGGTTAACATCTGTGTGATTCCTGATATTTATCGCTTTGCCAGTTTGCGGGGGAGCATTGAAGAATTCGATGGACTGCCGCTGGTTAATTTGCGTGCATCTCCATTAGTTGGGTGGAATAGGGTGATCAAAAGAGGGACCGATCTCATATTCGTTTTGGGGGCCTTGATTTTGGCCTTCCCTTTGATGGGAATCATTTCCCTGGCGATTAAAATTTTTTCACCGGGAACTGTATTTTACAAGCAAGAACGCATGGGGTTAGATGGGGAATCATTTTTACTGCTTAAATTTCGGACAATGAAGGTGGGGGCGGAAGATAAAACAGGGCCTGTCTGGTCAAGTTTGGATGATCCTCGCAGGACAAAATTGGGGAGATTTTTGCGGAAAACCAGCCTTGATGAATTACCCCAGCTTTTTAACGTCTTAAAAGGAGAGATGAGTTTAGTGGGTCCACGGCCAGAGCGTCCGGTATTCATCGAAAAATTTCGGGCCTCCATACCTAAATACATGCTCCGGCACAAGATGAAAGCCGGCATAACCGGTTGGGCCAAGGCTAATGGATGGAGGGGAGACACTTCTTTGGGAAAAAGGATTGAGCATGACCTTTATTACATAGAGAACTGGTCCTTGGCACTCGACTTTAAAATTATGTTAAAGACCATACCGGCCATTTTTGGTGGAAAAGGGGCGATGTAAAAAATGAAAGGGGAAGGGTGTAAGGTTAAAGGTGATAGGTGTAGGGGGATAGGGGATAGGCGTAAATTTAAGGTCCAAGGTACGAGGTTATAGGGGTAAGGTGACAGGTGATAGGCAATAACTAAAAACCGTAAAGCGTAAGGCGTAAGGAGGGGGCCTTAACGAAACAAGTTATATTTTATTATACAATAGACGGCCCATAAACCATCTTTCCAATTTATCTTTTTCCCCTCGGCATAAGTTCTCCCGTAGTATGAAATGCCGACTTCATAGATGCGCAGACTCATTTTGGAAATTTTAGCGGTGATCTCAGGTTCAAAGCCAAAGCGATTTTCTTCAATTTTGATCGATTGGATGATTTCCCGGCGAAAGGCTTTATAGCAGGTTTCCATGTCGGTAAGGTTGATATTGGTAAGCATATTGGAAAGGGTGGTTAAAATCAAGTTTCCCACCCGGTGCCAATAATATAGCACTCGATGGGATTTTCCCCCCATGAATCTTGAACCATAGACCACATCTGCTTTTCCCTGAATAAAAGGTTCCAGAAGAATCGGATACTCCTGGGGGTCATATTCCAGGTCGGCATCCTGGATAATCACTATATCCTTTGTGGCTGCGGCAATGCCGGAACGTAAAGCTGCTCCTTTTCCTTGATTTCTTTCGTGATAGATAACCCGGTCAACTCGCGGTTCAATTTTAGTCCTGATAATCTCTTTTGTCCCATCCGTAGATAAATCATCGACGATGATAACCTCCTTGTCTGAAATGGGGGCCGCGCAAACTGCTTCGATTGCTTTTTCAATGGTGAGGCGTTCATTGAAGCAAGGAATGATGATGCTAACCTTCAAGGTTTTAGCTGGCGATTGATTCATAAATTGTCTCCATTCCCTGACGAATCAACTGTCGGGAGATAACCTCCCTCCGGCCAATTCCTTAAGAGATCCTTTTGAGGATAAAATAATCGAAAAATAAAAAGAAGGGAAGAAATATTTTCAGTGGAAAGAATGATGAACTCATAAAAAGTCGTCACTCCGGTGAAAACCGTCCGCCTCAGGCGGACAGAGGTTTGATAACTCCTTGAAATAACTGTCCGCCTGAGGCGGACGGCTTTCGC
>JASEHN010000176.1 GCA_030018715.1 Thermodesulfobacteriota bacterium
TACTTCGTCGAATCTTTAACCAAAGAGATGGCCGACAAGATTGAAGAGCTGATGGAGAGGATCGAAGCGAGGGGGGGCATGACCCAAGCGATTAAAGAGGGCTTTATCCAAAAGGAAATCCTTGAAGAGGCTTATAAGAAAGAGAAACGGATAAGAAACGGGGAGATGGTGGTCGTGGGAGTCAATCGATTTACCATCGAGGAGGAGGAGAAGGAACTAAGGCTTCATGAGTACAATCCCCAGGTCGCCAGAGAGCAGATCGAATTGTTGAATCAAATGCGGAGGATTAGAGATAAAGAGAAAGTAAAAAGGCATATCGAACAACTAAGAACCGCCGGAAGGAATCATGAGAATCTAATGCCGTATCTCATGGAGGCTTTTAAAGACAACGTCAGTTTAGGGGAGGTCTGCCAGGTCTTCAGGGAAGAATTTGGAACTTTTGAGCAGCCTACAGTTTTCTGAACTGAGTTTCTCATTGCAGCAATTAAGGGAGCACTGGGCACCGTGGAAAAAGAAAGGAAGATAAGGTTCTTAATGGCTAGCCCGGGTCTGGACGGGCATGATCGAGGGGCCAAGGTGGTTGCCCGGGCCTTAAAAGATGCCGGGATGGAAGTGATCTATCTGGGAATTCATCGCACCGCAGAAGAAATCGTAAGGTCTGCGGTCCAGGAGGATGTGGACTTTGTTGGTTTGAGCATGCTTTCCGGCGCCCACCTCATATTAACCGAACAGGTTTTAAAGAAAATGGCCGCGCAAAAAATTGATGACATTCCACTCATTGTGGGTGGGACCATTCCCAAAAGAGATAGGGAGAAATTAAAAGAGATGGGGGTGGCGCTCATTTTTCCCACGCAAACACCTTTGGATGAGATTATTGCCGCGCTCAAAGAATATCGGCTCCCTCCAAAGGCGTAAACGAGGGGATGGAAATCAGGCTTAATGAATATCCGGCCAGAAGGGAGGAAAAAATGACTGGATAGAAAAAGTTTGAGGCTTGCGGCGACCAGCAATAATTTTCGGGTGACCAAGGAGTTCTTCGCGGAACGGGAGAAAAAATTTTATAAAAACAAAGGAGGTTTCTATCTATGGCCAAGAAAACACAAAAATCATCGAAGTTGACTGAGAAGGAAGTTAAGCGATTTGCTTTGTCACAGGGTGCTGATGTGGTGGGAATAGCATCCGTGGAGAGTTTGCTTGAAGCAAGCCTTCCTGAAGGTAGAAGGCCTTGGGATATACTTCCAGGTGCCAAGAGCGTTGTTTCATTTTACCTGATGGGAATCGATACCCCTCGTCTTTTGCGTGATGACTGGTTCCTTGGTACTCCTGAACATTCAATAAACTTTGTTCTCCTAGGTTCAGGTTGGCCTGGTGCTACTCAGAGCGACCTATTGGGGTATAAAATCGCTCGTTTTCTGATTCATAGGGGTTTTAAGGCCATCCCCATACCTTCTGGTCATCCCTATGATAAGATTAATCTCAGAGGAATAATATCCCAAAAGCATGCAGCGGTAGCTGCAGGGTTGGGTGAGATTGGATTTAACCAACTATTGTTAGTACCTAAGTTTGGATGCAATGTTTACCCAGGTTCTGTATTAACCACTGCGGTTTTAAAAGCTAATCCTAAATATGAAAAGAGATTGTGCGAAGAAACAAGAAAGGAATGTAATTTTTTGTGTGTAAGTTCATGTCCCTCAGGAGCGATCAAAAAGGATGGAAGTTTCGATAAAAAGGAATGCCATGTATTTCTTTATGAAGGAGTAGGTAAAAGATTTGGATATCCTCCTCATCAACACATGCTAAGATGCGGTGTTTGTATGAATGTATGTCCAGCAGGTAAACCTACTAAAAAAATTAGAGCTTAGTTTTAAAAAGTCAGGATTTGATCTAACGGACACTTCAGCATCCAGACCGGCAGCAGAAAAGATATCCTTGGAGATATCTACCCCTACAAACATTCTATCCATTCTTCTACCTCCTCCCCAGAGTAAGCAGGATCAGCCTCCCAACCAAACCTCCATCGTGACCAGGGCTTGATGAATGGCTGGCCGCCATGTGCTCTCCCCCGAATCCCTGCTGAAAAGGCCCCCAAACAAACCCAAGAACTTGTGCGCAGGTTCCCTTGACACACAATTGCCTTCCCAGTATACTCTTAAAACCAGAAAACGAGTTCCAGCGACGCCGCTTTCATAGATGGGTAATCCCGGATTGAATGGGAGGGTGAAAAATGCAGCATAAAGAAAGCGAAGGTAAATTTGAAACCGGCTCCGGCATCCCTGTCAAGGTCGCTTACACTCCCGACGATGTAAGAGACCTAGACTACGAAAGAGATTTGGCGCTTCCAGGGGTACCGCCGTATACGCGAGGGGTTTACCCCACCATGTACCGGGGCAGGTTGTGGACCATAAGACGGTATTCTGGCTATGGAACCCCGGAGGAAACAAATGAGCTCTATCGCCATGAATACCGGGAGGGACAGACTGGTTTCTCCATAGCCTTTGATACACCTACAAATAGCGGACTTGATTCTGATGATCCTCGAGTAGGAGCTGATGTGGGAATAGGTGGCGTACCAGTATGTTCCCTGGACGACATGGAAATCCTATTTGAGGGGCTCCCCATAGAGAAAGTGGCCACCTCCGTAACAGGAAAGGCTTTCTCTCATGTGCAGCAGGCTATGTACTTCGCCATGGCTGAAAAAAGGGGGCTCGAACTAAAAGAACTGAGGGGGACTACCCAGGCTGACATTCTTACCGCCCTCGGTTGCATGAACTATATAGACCAGATTGCACCTCGCCACGCCATAAGGCTGCTGGCGGACCTTGTTGAATGGAGTTCGGAGGTAGCTCCGAGGTGGCACCCAGTAAGCTTCGATACTTATAACGCCCGGGAAAATGGGGTGAACGCGTACCAAGAGTTGGCTATCCTCATGGCCGATGCCATTGCCTACATTGAGGAGGAACGCAAAAGGGGCAGGATACCGCTTGAACAATACATCCGTGGTTTTTCCTTCAATATGGGCTCCCACAACGATTTCCTGGAAGAGATAGCCAAGTTTCGAGCAGCCCGGAGGATGTGGTATAGATTGGTTAAAGATAGATATGGCATTGACGATGCGCGTTGCCATATACTGAGATTGCATGTCCAGTCCTCGGGAATTACCCATACTACTCAACAGCCCCTTAACAATTTGATGCGCATCGCTTTTCAAGTGTTAGCCGCTGTCTTGGGTGGTGCTCAATCAGTTCACGCCAATGGCTACGATGAAGGCCTCTGCTTGCCTACCGAGCAAAGTATGCTTCTTTCCATCAGAACCGAACAGATTGTCCAGCACGAGACCAACGTCATCAACACCGCAGACCCTTTAGGTGGCAGCTATTACCTTGAGTGGCTCACTAATGAACTGGAGACAAGGGCCTGGCAGTACTTGAAGAGAATAGAGGAAGCGGGAGGTCTTGTTGAAGCTTTAGAGTCGGGATGGCTGCAAGGGGAGTTCCGCAAGGCCATAATCGAACACCAGAAGCGCTTGGAAACAGTGGAGGTCAAGGTTGTTGGGGTAAATTGTTTCGAGATGGAGGAGGAGCCTTATCAAGTCCGCCTTTTTCGCCCCAACCCCCGGGCCGCTGAAATCCAGACCGAAAAGCTCCAGAAACTCAGGCGGAAGCGCGACAATCAAAAGGTCGAGGAAGCGCTGCGGGAGCTCCGAGAAGTCACCAAACAAGGAGAAAATGTGATGCCTGCGGTGATGAAAGGGGTCGGGGCCTACGCCACCATGGGAGAAATCTGTAATGTGTGGCGAGATATATATGGTACCTGGTCAACGCCAATAGGGCTCTAAGGATCATAGGAGGACGGGAAGTGAGAATGAAAGTGGAAGGCGAGACAAAAGAAATCCGGGTATTGATGGCGAAACCGGGACTGGATGGGCACTGGAGGGGAGCTATAGTGGTAACCACGGCCTTAAGGAATGCTGGAATGGAGGTGATCTATGTCGGGAATCAAACCCCTCAAGCCATCGTTGAGGCGGCGATCCAGGAGGATGTTGATGTCGTGGGGCTGAGCATCTTGTCTTCCGCCCATTTGAAGCTAATCCCAGAAGTAACCCGCCGCCTTCACGAGAGAGGGGCAGAAGAAATCATAGTGCTGGCCGGGGGAATCATCCCTCGGGAGGACGTTCCCCTTTTGAAGCAGGCGGGCGTGGACGAAGTCTTTCAACCCGGCAGCAAACTAACCTCAATCGTAAACTATGTTAAGCACAGAGTAATCCACAAGCGGAGCCCATCCGCAATATGAGGCCTGCTTTAGGCAGTTTCTCCCGCTTGCAAAAGGAAATCGGGGCTAGACGCCTAGCCACTTTACCTCCACCTAAAGAGTCTTGATTCAACATGAGACCTCAACCCCTTTATTTTTTTATTGACACAAAATTCCCTTTTTGGTATTTTGAACCAGCCTAAAAGGCGTTTTTATTAATGAATTTCAAACCATGAAGGAAGGAGGCAACTATGGACCCGAAACGTAAACGACCTCTGTGCATGAGGATCGCCGTTGCGATGTTGGTGGTGGCGCTGGCCACAATTTGGGGAGCGACGGATCGCATCGCATATGCCCAAGACAAGCCGCAGCGCGTCATCATGCGCTTCGCGGCCGACTTCCCGCCGCCGCCGCACCCGGCCGCCATTGCGAAGAAGTACTTTGCCGAGCGGCTGCCGCAGGTCATTCCTGGCAGCCAGGCGCGGATCTACTATGCCGGCGCGCTGTACACCATTCCCGAAGCGTTCGAAGCGATGCGCCAGGGCAACTTAGAGATGTCCTGGATGCAGATCGGCAAGGCGGCGCCGGTCGAGCCGTGGATGATGGCGGTAGTGGGACCGGGCGTGCTGACGACGGTGGGGGCGGTTGAAAACATCGAGAAGACGCAGACCTTCCAGATGCTGGTCGACCGGCTCGAGACCGTGCATGGCATCAATGTGTTGGGCGCCGGGCACATGAGCTTCGGCATGGGCGTCGGCGGCAAGAAGCGCTACCTGAAGCCCGATGACTTCGTCGGCCGCAAGCTGCGCACCATGAGTCCAATTGAGAATGCCTCATTCGAGGCCTTGAAAGCCTCGCCCGTGGTTATGGCCTGGGGTGAATGCCCGAGCGCGCTGCAGTCCGGGGTCATCGACGGGGTGATGACGAGTATCGGCGGCTGGCTCAGCGTACGCGATCAAATACCCTTCTACACGACGGGCGGCGCCGGCGCGTTCGTCGGCGACTATTATATGGTCAGCGCCAGCCGGCGCTGGTGGGAGAAGCTGAGCCCGGCCACCCAGGATGCGCTGGAAAAGCTGATCATGGAGACGATCCAGGTGCAGAAGGAGCTCAACTGGTGCGTCGATAAGCTCACCTACGAAAAATACGGCACCAAGGATCCGTCCAAGCCCGGCGTCTACTGGATGACCCCCGAAGAGGTGTCCGTCTTGACGGCGGCGGTAGGCGACGCCCCGGCCAATTTCGTGAAGAGCAAGTCGCCGAAGGTGGTTCACCCTTGGCTCGATCTCTTCATCAAGGAAGGTCGTGAGCTCTCGAAGAAGATCCCATCGGGAACGTCCTGGATCGAGAAGGTGGACTGCTCGAAGCACGCCCCGAGGATTGTGATCCGCTAACGGGAGGGTGCGTGCAAAGGGCCTATTTGATCTGGTGCGCCTTTCAGGATAAGGTCTTAGCGTATATGGCCGCTTTGGTGCTGCTGGCATGTACGCTGCTGGCCATAACCGAGATCATCCGGCGCTACGTGTTCGGCGTGTCCTTTTACTGGCAGCAGGACGCGGTCACCTTCTTCATCCTGAGCGCGGTCTATCTCGTGTTCTGCATCTCGCAGCGCCACGGCGCGCACCTCAACGTGACTGCGTTCCTGGGGTTGCTCGAGCACCGCGGGCCGGGCGCCAGGCGGGCGGGCGGGGTCATCAAGTTCTTGGCCACCTTGATCTCGCTCGTCTTTCTCGTCGCCGTCGTGTGGTGGGGCATCCCGGAGGCCCACGACAGCCAGCGCTTCAACACCCGCACCGAGAGCTTGCTCCTCCCCCTGTGGCCGTTCTTGTGGGTCCTGCTCGCCGGGTTCGCGCTGATGGCGGTGTCGCTCGTTTTCCAGGTGTACAGCGGGATTCAGAAGCTAATCGGCCGGGACGGCCTCGAGGAACCGGCAGGCGCACGCGGCGCACTGCACTGAAAAGCTGAATCCATCAGCGTCGCGCGCGCAGGTTGCTGCGACCGTGAGGCCAAAAAGGGACCTACGGATTCCCCGCGACGGGTCGCGGCTGGATAGCAGGAGATACCTATGCTGATCGTGGGACTCGTCGTCCTTCCGCTCCTGGTGATGGGCGTTCCAATCGGGATCGCGCTCAGCGGGAGCAGCGCGGTCTATATCCTCCTCGACCCGCTGCTCGAACCTTCCACCATCTTCCGTGCCTTTTTCAGCTTCCTCGGGCGGTACTCGCTGATGGCCATCCCGCTTTTTATCTACGCGGGTTTCCTCATGGAGGGAACGGGTCTGATCGGGAAGCTCTTTCG
>JASEHN010000177.1 GCA_030018715.1 Thermodesulfobacteriota bacterium
CGTTGCCCCTTTATAATGAACAAAGAGACATTTTTCAAGTTGAAATTGGTAAGCATAAGATTTTTCTTGACTTTTATGTATAGCATGTAGTAACAATCAATAATAAATTAACAACTTGATCGTGGTGGAGGTGACGGCCCCCGCTTTTGACAAGAAATACCTGAGTACCTACAAGCG
Organism: Thermodesulfobacteriota bacterium; assembly: GCA_030018715.1. GTDB lineage: Bacteria > Desulfobacterota > SM23-61 > SM23-61 > SM23-61 > JAHJQK01. The sequence continues at coordinate 178 of JASEHN010000177.1, forward strand.
AATGTAAACCTGGGAAGCGGCGCTGAATTACGATGCCATGCACGCCCTGTCCCGGGCTACGGTTTCAGCCGGAACAGCAGAGGATGTTCCGAACTGATGAATAACGAGAAGGTGAAAAAATTCTATATTGGGGCGTAATGAGGCGTTGCTATCGGCCAATTCGCAAACCCTTGCAGGGTGGAAGGGAGGAGAATTCTTGAAAATCCGAGAGCTGGTCAAGCATGCCGGGGTTTCCAAGGAGAGCGTTCACTATTACATCCGGGAAGGACTCCTTCCCAAGCCCCGCAAGCAGGGAAGGAACGTTGCGGAATATGATGACGGCTATATAGAGCGCATCCGCTTGATCAAAGAACTCCAGGATCATTATTTCCTCCCCATCGCAGTGATCAAGAATATTTTCAAGAATCAGAAAAAATCCTCCGAGGTGCAATCTTTCCTCGATCTCCGTAGAGAATACTTCAGGCCCGTAGACCAGTTCCTGCCGAGCGAGATCTCAGGTGAAGAGCCTTTCATGGAGGCGACGGGGTTGGGAGGAAAATGGTTGGCGAAGATGGAAGAATGGAAGATTATTACCCCGGAGGTCCGCAATAGCCAGAAGGTCTATTCTCAGGACGATATTACCCTTGGCAAATTAATTGTAGAGATGGGTAACATCGGCCTAGGCGTCAGAGACGGCTTCGACCCTCAAAACCTGAAGCACTACCGGGATAAGTTCCAGGAGATCGTTGTCGTGTCCCATAAACATTACGTGGAAACCACTCTGGGAAAGCTTTCCCCGGAGGAGTTCTCGAAAAGGATTATTCAGGGAAGAGAGATCATGAGCTTTTTCTTCTACCACCTCTACCGCAAGCTTGCCAGGGAGATAAACAGGAGGATTCTGTCGCTCCTGGAATCGGGGGCTACGGGGGCAGAGGAAGGGGTTCTTGATTCGGGAGATTATCTTGATCAGAAATAGAGAGGGTGGATTTGGGCAACCACTATACCGGAAGGAGCGATGTATGAACATGAACATAGGGGAATTCCTTTCAACAAGCGCAAAAAGGCTTCCAGGCCACCTGGCCATTCGGTTCGGGGCAGAGCAGGTGACTTTCGATGCGTTGAACCGCCGTGTGGATGCCCTGGCCCGGGGCCTGGGTAAGGCCGGGCTCAGGCCCGGCGAGGTTTGTGTCCTTATGATGCCCAACTCCGTTAACTGGGTGGTGGCCTACTATGCCCTGGCCAAATTGGGGGCGGTGGTCCTGCCCGTTAATTTCCTTTTTCGCACAGGAGAGTTAGGCCACATCTTCCGAGACTCCAGGGCCAGGGCTTTCATCGGCCACAGTGACTACCTGGAGCAGCCCGCCAAGGTCTTGGCTGAGCTGCCCGCCCTTGATCTGCGCGTGGGCGATGGCCAGGCGGTCGAAGGATTTATGCCCCTTAAGTCTCTTTTTTACGGAGAAGACCCCTTCCCCATGTATCTCACGGCTGAGGACGACACCTCTGCCATTATCTATACCAGCGGGACCACAGGGTTGCCGAAGGGGGCCCAGCTTACCCACCGGAACCTGATCAGTAACGCCAGGACCCTGGCCAAAGTGCGTACCTCCCAACCCCATGACGTGGTCTTGGGGGTTTTGCCGTTCTACCACATCTATGGCCTAACCAGCGTGTTAAATGTCTCCATGTGTCTGGGGCTGACCATCCGGTTATGGGCCCATTTCGAGACCGAAGAGGTCTTTCGAGCCATCGAGGAGGAAGAAAGCACCATCTTGATCGCCGTGCCCACCATCTTCAACCGGCTGGTGGAGCAGGCCCAGAAGCACCCCCCCCGGCGTTCATCCTTACGTTTCTGCATTTCCGGGGGGGCGTCACTGCCGGTGGAGATCCTTCGGCGATTCGAGACCTTATTCAACGCCACCATCGTGGAGGGATACGGCTTGACGGAAACCTCTCCGGTCTGTATTGAAAACCCCTTTGCAGGCCTCAAAAAACCCGGGTCCATTGGGCTTGCGATCGAGGGCTTTGAAGTTAGGATAGTGGATGAACAGGATCTCGATCTTCCTCCAGGGGAAGTGGGGGAGTTGATTGTTCGCGGGCCGGGGGTTATGAAGGGATACCTCAATCAACCCGAAGCCACGGAGCAGGCCCTGCGGGGGGGCTGGCTTCATACAGGAGACCTGGCCAGGCAGGATGAAGACGGCTACATCTATATTGTGGACCGCAAAAAGGATCTTATTATCCGGGGCGGTTATAACGTCTATCCCCGGGAGGTTGAGGAGATTTTATATCGGCATCCGGCCGTAGCAGAAGCGGCGGTAATCGGGATCCCTCATGCGGATCTGGGAGAGGAGGTGGCGGCCGTGGTGGTCCTGCGACCTGGAGCTAAAGCTACGCCGGAAGAGATCCGGGCTTTTGTGAAGGAGCAGGTGGCGCCCTATAAATATCCGCGCCAGGTGATTTTTGCCGAGGAACTGCCCAAAACCTCCACGGGAAAAATCCTGAAGCGCCACTTGCTTCCCTCTAAAGTTTCTTAAAAAAGGAGGTGATATTCATAGGTTTCGAAGGGAAAGGGTGGCTTTTTAAGTTGACACGGAATCTGATTCATGGCTAAATGCGACCAGAAGCAGAACTAAAATAAACCGGGTCTTATTACATCCGGAAAAAAACGGAGGTGTACCATGCAAAGGAGGTGTACCATGCAAAAAGGATTAGTTAGCGTAATTCTAATCGGTTTTTTAATGGTCTTAACGGCAGGCGTTGCCCTGGCCCAACCACCTGCGGCCGGAAAAGTGATCAAATGGAAATGCCCGGTTCACTGGCCGGCTTCAAGCTCGTCCTACCAGGATAGCCTGCTCGTCGTCATTGATAGAATCAAAAAAAGAACCAACGGTCGGCTTATGATAGAGCCTTATGCCGTTGACGCGTTGGTCCCAGCAACGGAGATCTTCAGTGCTGTAAAACGTGGCATGATTGAGATAGCGATCACGTCTTCCGCCTACCCCCGAGATCAGATACCCTTGATGAATGTGGCTTCCGGGCTGCCTTTAAACTTCGTAGACGTCTGGGAAGCCGTCTATTTTCATCAATGGATGGGTTTTGAGCAAATGATGAAGGACGAGTGCGCTAAGCATGGCTTATATTACTTTACGGATAAGGTCTATCCAACGGAACTCTCTCTCAAAAAACCGGTCAGGAAGTATGAAGATTTTAAGGGGTTAAAGCTGCGTTCTTCAGGCATACTCCAGGTATACCTGACCTCCCTTGGGGCCGCTGCTTCCTTCCTTCCAGGAGGTGAGATTTACGCAGCCTTATCTTCAGGGGTGGTGGATGGAGTTCATTGGGGTGCCGTTCAGGGCAGCGCCAGCATGAGATTTTACGAAGTCAACAAGTATCATTTGAGGCCAGCCCTTAACATTGCAGCCACGGACATTTGGCTGGTCAATAAGGAGGCCTTTGGCAAACTCCCCGAGGATATCCAGAAGATCCTCGTGTCAACCCTTGAAGAAAATTTCTTCCTGCGCACCAATCAATATATCTATCAGGAGGACACCACCCTGGCCAAGGCTCAAAAAGAACAAGGCGTGGAGCTAATCACACTTTCTCCAAAGGATGTTGTGAAAATGCAGGAGGCGGCCAAGAAGATATGGGATGACGTAGCAAAAAAAGATCCACAATGCGCCAAAGCCGTGCAAATGCTCAAAGACTTCAACAAATCCTTGGGCCGGTAACAGAAAGCGTTAAATCACAATTTGAACGAGGTGCCGGATAAACAAAAAAAGTTCTGTGAGCCCATGTAAGATGACGGTCATTTGACCCACGTTGAAAATAAGCCAGGAACGTCCGGGTCAAATGACCGTCCAATTCGTGGAAAATGGAGGAAATGAGGTGGCGACTCTGAATGCAATTCTTGATTTAGTCGATAAGATAAATGACTGGATAGGAAAAATTCTATCGTTTGGTGTCTTGTTCATGTTTGCCCTGGTGATGATCGAGGTCATACGGAGGTACTTATTCAACTCTCCCACCGTGTGGGGCAATGAGCTGACCCAGCTTATCTTTGGCGTCTACGTCGTGCTCTGTGGAGGATATATCCTCAGGTGGGGAGGCCATGTAAACGTAGATATTTGGTATGGTCGGTTTTCAGCCAAGGGAAAAGCCATCATTGATATGATCACTTTTTCTCTCTTCCTTATGTTTTGCGGTATGATGTTGGCCTACGGAGGGTCATTGGCCTGGGAATCTCTAAGTACATTCGAGCATTCACAATCTGCCTGGAACCCTCCCCTCTACCCCGTAAAACTCATGATCCCAACCGGAGCTTTTCTGCTTCTGCTGCAGGGAATGGCAAAGCTGGCGCGCGATATCGCAACGGTGGTAACCGGTGAAAAAATGGCAGCTCCTGAAACCGGAGAAAGGGAAACATTATGAGTATTGAATTATTAACCTTACTCTTTTTCCTCGCCCTTTTTATCTTTCTCTTTCTGGGTCTTCCCCTCCCTTTTGTGCTGGGCGGGGTATCCGTTATTTTCATTTATTTTACCTGGGGCCCCCAGGCCTTCTACATGGTCGCCGCACAGACCTGGGGCGCTATGAATAAATTTACGCTGGTGGCCATACCTCTTTTTATCTTCATGGCCATGATCTTGGAAAAATCCGGTGTGGCCAATGACCTGTACGACATGATGTACCTTTGGTTTGGACCGGTTAGTGGGGGGTTGGCCATCGGCACCGTGGTGATATGCGCTATTTTTGCAGCCATGTGTGGGATCAGCGGAGCGGCTGTGGTAAGCATGGGGACCATTGCCCTCCCCTCCATGCTAAGAAGAAACTATGACAAGCTGCTGGCCGTAGGATGCATCAACTCCGGAGGGGGCTGGGGAATCCTCATTCCCCCCAGTGTGATTATGATTCTCTATGCGCTCATCTCAGGGGAATCCGTGGGAAAGCTTTTTGCAGGCGGAGTTATTCCAGGATTGCTGCTTCTGGTTCTCGTTTCCAGCTACATTGCGATTAGATGTTATTTCCAGCCCCATTTAGGGCCAGCCCTTCCTCCCGAGGAGCGAGGAGACTGGAAGAAAAAAATGGCAGCATTCAAGGCGGTGCTCTTGCCCGCCATTATCGTTATCATGGTCTTGGGATCCATTATCGGGGGCATTACGACGCCCACGGAAGCAGCAGCGATGGGCGTTCTGGGATCCCTTATTTCGGCGCTGGTCTACCGTCAGTTGACCTGGAAGCTTGTCGTGCAGGCTTGCATCCGCACATTGAGGCTCACCGGCATGATTATGTGGATTCTCTTCGGCGCTTACTGCTTTAGTGCCGCCTATCACGGAATGGGAGCTCCCCTCTTTATAGAACACATCATGGCATATATACCGGGCGGTCCTTGGGGAACCATTATTTTTATCCAAGTCGTGATATTCATTTTGGCGATGGTGATGGACCCAGCAGGCATCATGATGATTACCGTTCCCATATTTTTGCCTTTCGTCAAGGCCCATGGATTTGATCCCTTATGGTTTGGGATTTTATTTACCATCAATATGGAAATCGGCTATATGACGCCCCCATTCGGTTTCAATCTTTTTTACCTCAAGGCGATCGTGCCGCCCTCCATCACCATGGGAGACATCTACCGATCGGTGATCCCTTTTACCATCGTTGAATCGACAGGATTGGCCATCGTCATGATCTTCCCAAAGATTGCCACCTGGCTGCCATATGCCGTTTTCGGCTAAATTATTGTCGGATATTTTGGGAGCTTATTCAAAGGGAAGAGACAATTGAAGAATCCAGTTTAAAGGCAACGGATTGGCATCCCCAGGGCGGACAGGATTTGAAGGAGGGTGAATTAGCCCCGGGCTGTAATATTCAATAAGGAAGGCAGGGGGGCGGGGGTTGCCTCGCGAATGAACGATTGGGTTGATCGACATAGGCTGCCCCGGATGACTTATCAAAAACATTACGTTTTAAATTCTTCAATTAGCTAAATTAATCTTTTAGAGTGGAGGTTTTATGGAAGAATTTGTCAAAGGAGGAGCGTTTCTGGTCGAATCGATTTCTCCTCAGGAGGTTTTTACCCCGGAAGAATTTAATGAAGAGCAGCAGTTGATCGCCAAGGCAGTGACCGAATTTGTCGTAGGTGAAATCCAACCTGTGAGCGAAGAGATTGAAGAGAAGAAAGAAGGGCTCCTTTCGAGCCTGCTCAAGAAGGCAGGGGAGTTAGGGTTCCTCTCTGCGGACATCCCGGAGGAGTATGGGGGGCAGGATCTGG
>JASEHN010000178.1 GCA_030018715.1 Thermodesulfobacteriota bacterium
AAGGGGATCAAAGCCTGATCCTGACTCGTATTTATTTCCTGGCCGGGGAAATCAAATCCCCGGCCTTTTTTTATTCAGCGGTCAAATAGCCCTCCCTATTTGCTAAAAGGGACCAATTCAGGTATAATTTTTTTTATTTAGAAAATGGGGGGAAATTGAGCCTTTTCATAACCTTCGAAGGAATCGAAGGATGCGGTAAGACAACTCAGATCAATCACCTGACCTCTTATTTGGAAAGAATTCATAAACCTCTCCTGGTCACCCGCGAACCAGGCGGAACTGAGGTGGGGGAAAAAATCCGGCAGATCCTGCTTTCCTCAGAGAACGACAGGATCGACCCCATGGCCGAGCTATTGCTTTACGCTGCCTCCAGGGTGCAGCATTACCGGGAGGTCATCTCCTCGGCCCTTGCCCAAGGGAAAATTGTCCTCTGCGATAGATTCGCCGATGCCACGCTGGCCTACCAGGGTTATGGAAGAGGACTGGATTTGGAATGGATTGAAAAAATTCATTCTCAAACCATGGCAAATGTAAGGCCGAACCTGACGTTTCTTTTAGACCTGCCCGTGGAAGAAGGGTTGAAACGGGCGTTTAAAAGAATGGAAAACCAAACAAACAAAGAAGACCGGTTCGAAAAAGAAGCCCTCGATTTTCATCGCCGGGTGAGAGAAGGATATCTTGTTTTGGCCAAGCGTGATCCCAAGCGGATCATAATCCTGGATGGCCTGAAGGATGAACAAACTTTGCACCGGGAAATTATCTCTCATCTCCCTGAAGGGCTTCGAGGTTGAATATGCCTTTTGAGCAAATTTGGGGACAGGAAAGCGCTATAACCATCTTGCGCAACTCCCTGCGGAGCGGACGATTGGCCCATGCCTACCTCTTCCTCGGCCCCGAAGGAGTTGGCAAGCGTTTGACAGCCCTGACCCTGGCCAAAGCAGTGAACTGTCAATCTCCCCCCGAAGAGGGGGAATCCTGCGAAAGATGCTCCTCCTGTGGCAAAGTCAATTCCTCCAACCATGCGGACGTAATTCTGCTGGAGCCGGAAGGCGAAGTTATCAAGATAGATCAGATAAGGGACCTGCAAAAACGTCTACGCTACCGGCCGCTGGAGGGAGGACAGCGAGTCTGCATCATCGACTCGGCTGATAGCATGAATGAGGCGGCCGCCAATGCTTTGCTGAAAACCCTGGAAGAACCCCCTGATGAGACGCACCTGATCCTGATCGCCTCGCGCCCCCATCAGCTTCTGCCGACGATCCTTTCCCGCTGTCAATGGGTCAAATTCAAGCCATTATTCAGCGGGCATATCGTTCAAATTCTGCAAAAGGTTCAGGGGATGGAAGTAGAAAAGGCCAATTTTTTGGCTTCACTGGCAGGGGGAAGCGCGGGAAAAGCTCTGGCCCTGGATGACCGGGTGGATTTCCAGAAACGCCTGGACTGGTTAGGCACCTTCTCAGATTTATCCCGGAAAACCACGGAAGAAATTTTTGAGGTCTGCGAACGGATGGCCAAAGAGGAAGAAGAGGTTAACGACCTGCTGGAACTCTGGAAACTCTGGGTCAGGGACCTGATGGTATCCAAAGTTCAGGATGAGGACCGGAAAGGGTCCGCTTTGAAGTTGATCAATCATGACCTGCGCCCCAAAGTTTCCCAGGAGGCCAGGAATTATTCCTTCGACCGTCTGGATTCTCTTTTTACCTTAATCTCCGATGTACAAAAATCCATTGCCCGCAACGCCAACCGGCAACTGGCTCTGGAAACCATGATGTTTGGGATGAGAAAAAATTCGGAAGGAAAAGAAATTTATTCTGGACACAGATGAAGAGGATTAAGAAATTCGTCCCCTTACTCCTTACGGGTATTTCATATTTTATCTGCGTATATCTGCGGCAATCTGCGTCCGATAATTAAAAAAATGAAAGTAACCGGCGTAAAATTCAGGGATCAGGGAAGGATTTACGATTACGACTCTACGGGGTTTACCCTGAAGGAGCGGGATATCGTGATCGTGGAAACCGAGCGCGGCCCGGAGCTCGGCTTTGTCGCCCGCATGCCCATGGAAAGGGACCCGGCCTATTTCACCAGGTCTTTGAAAAAGATCATCCGCCCGGCTGGCGAGAACGACATGGAAAGGGGGCGGCGAAATCTTTATCAAGAACGGGAAGCCAAACGGCTCTGTTTGCTCAAAATCCGGGAACACAATCTACCCATGAAGTTGATCGGCGTTGAATCCTTCCTGGATGGAAGCAAAATCATCTTTTTTTTCGTCTCTGAGGGGCGGGTGGATTTCCGCGCCCTGGTCAAAGACCTGGCCAGCGTCTTCAAGACCCGCATTGAGATGCGCCAGGTTGGCGTGCGCAATGAAGCCAGGATGATCGGCGGCCTGGGCAACTGCGGGCGGGAATTCTGCTGCTGCGCCTTCCTAAAGGAATTCGAGCCTGTGTCCGTGAAAATGGCCAAGGAACAAAACCTGGCCTTAAACCCCCAGAAGATATCCGGGGCTTGCGGCCGGCTGATGTGCTGTCTGGCCTATGAAATCGACACTTACACGGAGATGAAGAAAGACCTGCCCAAAGTTGGCAAAAGGGTTGTTACCCCCCAGGGAGCCGGCAAGATCATCCAGCAAAACATCATTCATCAAAAAGTTCGAGTGGCTCTGGATGACGGCAAAGAAGTGGAAGTGGGCCTGGAGGGAGTCAGGGTAGAATCTTTCTTTGAGAAATACAGGATAGATTAATGAAAAAAAATTATTTTACCACCCCGATTTATTACGTGAACGCCGAACCGCATATCGGACATGCCTATACCACCATCGTGGCCGATGTGCTCAACCGCTTCTACAAGCTGGCCGGTTACCAGACTTTTTTCTTGACCGGCACGGATGAACACGGCGATAAAGTGGCCCAGGCTGCCCGGGCTGCCGGAGAAACTCCCCAGTCTTACGCCGACCGCATCAGCGACCTATTCCGGGCCCTCTGGCCCAAGCTGAACATCACCAACGACCGCTTCATTCGCACCACCGAAGAAGCCCATAAGCGGGTCGTCCAGCTCATTTTGCAAAAAGTTTACGACGCCGGGGATATTTACTTCGGCGAATATGGGGGGCATTACTGCCGCGGCTGCGAGCGCTTCCTGACTGAAAAAGAACTGGCGGACGGAAAATGTCCGGACCACGGAACCGAGCCCGAGTTCATAAAAGAAAAGAACTATTTCTTCCGCATGAGCAAGTACCAGCAATGGCTGATTGAGCACATCCAGAACCACCCGGGTTTCATCCGCCCGGAGCGCTACCGCAACGAGGTCCTGGCTTTCCTCCGCGATCCCCTGGAAGACCTTTGTATCTCCCGCCCCAAAAGCCGGCTGGCCTGGGGCATCCCTCTGCCGTTCGATGCAGAGTATGTCACCTACGTCTGGTTCGATGCCCTCATCAACTACATCACCGGCCTCGATTACCCAGACGGCGAACGATTTGGCCAGTTCTGGCCCGTCTGCCAGCATCTCATCGCCAAGGACATCCTCAAACCCCACGGCATTTATTGGCCAACCATGCTCAAGTCAGCCGGGATTCCGCCCTACCAGCACCTGAACGTGCACGGGTACTGGATCGTTTCCGAATCCAAGATGTCCAAGAGCCGGGGGAATATCGTTAAGCCCTTAGACCTGAAGGACAAGTATGGCCTGGATGCTTTCCGCTACTTTCTCCTGCGGGAGATGCCTTTCGGCCTGGATTCCAATTTCAGCGAAACCGCCCTCGTCAGCAGGATCAACGCCGACCTGGCCAATGACCTGGGGAATTTAGTAAGCCGGACTCTGGCCATGGCCGAACGCTTTCTTAATGGAGAGATTCCACGGCCAGGAGGCCTTGAAGAAATAGACCGGGACCTGGAAACCGCTGCTTTGTGCGTGACCCGCGAAGCAGAAAGGCTAATCGGTGAGCTGAGCTTCCACAAATTTCTGATCGCCGTCTGGGAATTGATCAACCTGGCCAATAAATACATCGACACCCTGGCCCCCTGGTCCCTGGCCAAGGATCCGGCTAAAGCCGAGCGCCTGAACACCGTGCTTTACCAGCTCCTCGAAAACCTGCGTTTTGTGTCCGTGCTCATCTCACCTTTCATGCCCCAGACCGCGGGAAAGATTCAAGCCCAACTGGGGATTTCTGAACCGAGCAGTCAGACGCTGGCCAGTATTCAGCAGTGGGGGGGGCTGGCTCCGGGCGGACGGGTGTATAAGGGAGAGGCTTTGTTCCCCCGGGTGGAAGAAAATTTGAAAGGAGCGGAAAAAGAAAAGATGGAAACCACTTCTTTGATCAGCATGGAAGAATTCCAGAAAGTGGACCTGCGGGTGGGAAAAGTCCTGGCCGCGGAGAACATTAAAAAATCGGACAAGCTGCTGAAGCTGCGGGTGGACATCGGCGAGGAACGCACCGTGGTCGCCGGAATCGCCCGTTCTTATAAGCCGGAAGAGCTGGTGGGCAAAACCATCATCCTGGTGGCCAACCTCCAGCCAACCAAACTCATGGGGGTTGAATCTCAGGGAATGGTCCTGTCAGCTGATAGCGCCGAAGGATTCATTGTAGCAACCTTCGATAAAGAGGCCAAAGTAGGCTCAAAGGTCCGGTGATATTTTTATACACCCACTTCTCCCTCTCCTTTGATGGGGGAGGGACGGGGTGGGGGTGAAAAGATGAAAGAAGCCCTGAAACTGGTTTCCAGTCTCATGGATCGCTTCCAGCGCAATAGCGAAGCCTATCGCAGCCCTGCCTACAACGAAACCCAACTCCGCATAGAATTCATCGACCCTTTCTTTGAAGCCCTTGGTTGGGATATAAACAATAAAGCCGGATACGCCGAACAATATAAAGACGTTATCCATGAGGATGCGATTAAGGTTGCCGGGGCTACGAAGGCACCGGACTATTGCTTTCGCATCGGGGGTGCCAGGAAATTTTTTCTGGAAACAAAAAAGCCCTCCATTGACATTAAGGAACAAACCAGCCCAGCCTACCAACTGAGACGATACGCCTGGAGCGCCAAACTTCCCCTTTCCATTCTCACAAACTTCGCAGAGTTGGCCATCTATGACTGCCGCCTTCGCCCAAAGGAGAGCGATAAACCCAGCACTGGACGAATCCGATATTACACTTACCCCCAATATTTGGACTCTTTTGAGGAGATCTACAACCTCTTCTCCAAAGAATCCGTTCTCAAGGGTTCCTTCGATAAATTTGTTGCATCCGACAGACAAAAGCGAGGCACCACGGAGGTAGATGCCGAATTTTTAAAAGAGATAGAATCCTGGCGCGAAACCCTTGCCAAAAACATCGCCGCCAGAAATTCAAGACTTTCCGTGCGGGAACTCAACTTTGCCGTTCAACTCACCATCGACCGGATTATCTTTCTGCGCATGTGTGAGGATCGGGGAATTGAACCCTACGGCCAGCTTCAATCCCTCCTTAATGGCCCTAACTCCTATCCCCGGCTTCGACAGATTTTCTACGGCGCAGATGATAAATACAACTCCGGACTCTTTGATTTTAGGGCCGACCGGCTGACCCCTGAGCTTAAAATAGATGATAACCCCCTGAAGGATATCTTTAAGAACCTTTATTATCCAGAATCCCCCTATGAATTTTCGGTTCTAAGCGCGGATATTTTAGGCCATGTCTATGAGCAGTTTCTGGGAAAGGTGATCCGGCTCACCGAGGGTCATCATGCTAAGGTGCAAGAAAAACCCGAAGTCAGAAAAGCCGGTGGCGTCTATTACACTCCCACCTATATCGTTGACTACATCGTAAAGAATACGGTCGGAAAAATTGTAGGGGCGGCCCTCTGTGGCCGCCCAGATGAGGGCACCCACAGCGGGGTGCCCCTACACCGTCAATTATTTCCACAACAGATATCCAAAATACGCATCCTCGATCCCGCCTGCGGTTCAGGTTCATTCCTGCTCGGTGCTTACCAGTATCTTCTAAATTACCATAGGGATTGGTATCAAAAGAATAAGCCACAAAAACACACCAAGGAAATGTATCAGGGTTATGGCGGTCAATGGAATCTAACCACCCAGGAGAAGAAAAGAATACTTTTGAACAACATTTACGGGGTAGATATTGACCCGCAGGCAGTTGAAGTAACCAAACTAAGCCTGCTTCTCAAAGTCCTGGAAGGTGAAAATCAAGATACCCTGGAGAGGCAGTTGAAGTTATTCAAGGAGCGGGCCTTGCCTGACCTGGGAAGCAACATCAAATGCGGCAACTCCCTCATCGGCCCGGATTTCTATCAAGGCAAGCAGATGAGCCTTCTTGAGCCGGACGAGGTTTACCGCGTTAACCCCTTCGACTGGGAAAAAGAATTTCCCGAAATCATGAAACGAGGAGGTTT